>JAGBBE010000076.1 GCA_017938645.1 Clostridia bacterium | reverse complement strand
CTCTGCCCGCTCCGCTAGGGCCAGAGGGTCAGGGGGGATTTCGATTTCCCCCCTTAGACCCTCTGGACTCCCGTATCCCCCTTGAAACGACCGGGGACACCCCGGACCCCCGTAAGGTAAAGGTACGGGATATAAGGGAGAGGAACAGGGCAAACATTTTTACCATACTCCCGGGCGCACCCTGTGACGCGCCCTCTTCTTCTCTTCCATACAAAAAACCAGCGTTGCTTCTTAAAGTTAGAAGAAACGCTGGTTTTTTTCGATAGCTCAAGCGAGCCGGGAGGCCTTCCGCCGACCGGCGGTCTGAGCATGCAGGGCCAACCTCCGTCCGCCAAGCCCCGCGAAGCGGTGCACGGGTCAAGGGCGAAGCCCTTGCGTTAACTCTTATGGAACAATAGCCTCTCGTACCTCTCCACGTCGCAGTCGCGGACCATGATTTCGAGCTCTTCGTCGCCCATGACGGTGTTGCGGCCGGCGGCGTAGAGAGCGTCGATTTTTTGTTTCATTTCGAGGACCATGGGGTCCTGTTTGTCGACCATCTGGTCGCCCTGGAGGCGGAAGTAGCTGTTCATCCAGTGCGCCACGCCGGCGAGGCCGCTGTGGCTGTCCACGGCCACGAGGGCGGGACGGTTGAGGATGGTGGAGGTATTGAAGATATTGTAGATTTCCTCGTCCTTGAGGAGGCCGTCGGCGTGGATACCGGCGCGGGTCACGTTGAAGTGACGGCCCACGAACGGCTGGCGCGGGCTGATTTCGATGCCGATTTCGCGCTCCATGTATTCGGCGATTTCGGTCACGGCGGTGAGGTCCATGCCGCCGGTATCGCCGCGGAGGGACTGATACTCCACCGCCATGGCTTCCAGCGGGCAGTTGCCGGTGCGCTCGCCGATGCCAAGCAGCGAGCAGTTGATGGACGAGCAGCCGTACAGCCATGCGGTGCCGGCGTTGGAGACGACCTTGTAGAAGTCGTTGTGGCCGTGCCATTCGAGCTGTTCGGACGGCACCTGCGCGTAGTGGTTGAGGCCGTAGATGATACCGGCCACGCTGCGCGGCAGGGCTGCGCCGGGATAGCTGACGCCGTAGCCCATGGTATCGCAGGCGCGGATCTTGATGGGAATGCCGCTTTCGCGGGCAAGGTCCATCAGCCGCTCGGCGAAAGGCAGCACGAAGCCGTAGTAATCGGCGCGGGTGATATCCTCAAAGTGGCAGCGCGGCACGATGCCCTGATTGAGCGCCTCCTTGACGATGCCGAGGTATTTGTCCATGGCCTCGGAGCGGGTGAGGTGCATCTTTTTGAAGATATGGTAATCCGAGCAGGACACGAGGATGCCCGTTTCGCGCACGCCTGCGGCCTTGACCAGCTGGAAATCCTTTTCATTGGCGCGGATCCACGTGGTGATCTCCGGGAAGCGCAGGCCGAGAGCCTGACAGCGCTCCAGCGCCTCGCGGTCGCGGTCGGTGTAGAGGAAGAATTCGCTCTGGCGCACCATTCCATACGGTCCGCCCAGACGGCTCTCCAGCTTGAAGAGATGCTCAATCTGTTTGGGCGTGAACGGAGATACGCTCTGCTGGCCGTCGCGGAAGGTGGTGTCGGTCATCCAGATTTCGCTGGGCATGTTCGGCGGCACCAGTCGCTGGTTGAACGCGATCTTCGGGATGGACTGGTAGTCGAAAATATCCCGGTAGAGATTGGGTTCCTCCACGTCCTGCAGCTCATAGCGGTAGTTCGCCTGCATGAGCATATTGGTCTTCTTGCTGAATTCGAGCACTCTTTACTTCAACTCCTTGACGAAGGCGGCGATGCGGCGCATGCCTTCGATGATGTTTTCCATGGAGGTGGCGTAGCTCATGCGGCAGTAGCCCTCAGCCATGAAGGCCACGCCCGGAACCACGGCGACATGCGCGTGCTCCAGCATGAGCTCGGCGATGGTAGCGGAGCAGTCGAGAACCTTGCCGTCGTAGGTCTTGCCCTGAATGCCGCGGATGTTCATCATCACGTAGAAGGCGCCGGAGGGCATGCGGCAGCTGAGGCCGGGGATGTCGTTGATGAGCTCCACCAGCTTGTTGCGGCGCTGCTCATAGACCTTGCGCATGTCTTCCACGCAGCTCTGATCCATCGTGAGCGCAACCGCGGCGGCGTGCTGAGCGGCGGCGTTGGCGCTGGAGGTGGCGTGGGACTGGTACTTGGTCATGGCCTGAATGACCTCGCGCGGGCCGCAGGCATAGCCGATGCGAAGACCCGTCATGGCGTAGGCCTTGGAGACGCCGTTGATGAGGATCGTGCGGCGCTTGATGGCGGGAGAGAACGTAGCGATGGAGTAATGCTTGGCATCGCCATAGACGAGCTTTTCGTAAATTTCGTCGGCGATGATGTAGAAGTCATGCTCAACCGCCAGATCGGCCAGCTCGCGCAGCTGTTCGCGGGTCCACACGCAGCCGTTGGGGTTGGAGGGCGTATTGAGCACGAACGCCTTGGTTCGCGGAGAGATGCAGCGCACGAGATCGTCCATCTTTGGCAGGAAGCCCTGCGATTCCGGGCAGTTGAGGAACACGGGGCGGCCCTCGGCCATGCGCACCATTTCCGGATAGCTGACCCAGCAGGGCTTATCCACGATGACCTCGTCGCCGGGGTTGAGGATGGCCTGGAACACGTTGTACAGCGCGTGCTTTGCGCCGTTGCAGACGATGATTTCGTCGGTGGAATACTGCAGGCCGTGGTCGTTGAGCATGCGGGAGGCGATGGCCGTGCGCAGTTCCAGCGTGCCGGCTACGGGCGTATAGCGGGTCTGACCGCGGTCGAGCGCTTCCTTGAAAGCGTCAAGGACGATCTTGGGCGTATCAAAATCCGGTTCGCCTGCGCCGAAGCCGATAACGTCAATGCCCTCCGCGCGCATGGCCTTGGCCTTTGCGTCCACGGTGAGGGTAGCGGAAGGGGAAATGGCGCGGCAGCGCTGGGAAATTTCGGTTGGCATGGCGGGATTCCTCCTGAACGATATCATAAATTTGAAAGATGGAATTTCGTTTCCTGCAAATCGCCGGAACTTAAAAAACGTTCCTTCGACTTGCCGGTTATTATATCATATTGATTTTTCGGCGTAAAGTGCATGTACGGCGAAAATGCAATCTCCTGCAGAAAAATGCATTTTTTGATTTTAAAACTGCATTTTGAAGGAAAATGAAGGCAAATGTTTCATCTTTCGATATTTATGGTATCATACATATACCAAACCAAAGGAGGTTTTGATCGATGAAAAAACGCTTTCTCGCGCTTGTTCTTTGCTTGATGATGGTGATGAGCCTTGCATCCGTGCAGGCGGAAACGGCAGTGCCCAATGTCACCGATCTTCTCTTCAAGTACACCACTCTCGACCTCAACCCCTACAAGGGAAAGACCGTGCTTCTCAACTTCTTTACCGAATGGTGCTTCTACTGCATGCAGGAGATGCCCGATCTTGAGCGCGTCAACGACATGTACGACCCCGAGCAGTTCCAGATGGTGCTGGTACACGTATGGGACGGCGAGGACGAAACCGCCACCGAAAACGTGAAGCAGAAATTCGGCATGGAGGACATGGTGTTCTTCGAGGACACCGACCGCATGGTCGCCTCGGCCGTGGGGCTGATGGGCTATCCCGCCACGATCCTCGTCAACCCCGATGGAACGCTTGCCTATGCCGTCAACTCCATGGTCACGGAAGAATGGCTGACCACTGCGCTTGACGAGATGCAGGTCGGCCGTGTGCAGGAAGCAGCGGAGGAAAGCAATGAACCTGTTTAATACCGCGCCTGAGGCGCTTTCGATGTGGGCGATGCTGGGCGGCGGACTGCTGGCCTTCATGTCGCCGTGCGTGCTGCCGATGCTGCCGGTATACGCCATGTACCTCGTCGGCGGGCAGAAGGAGAGCAAGGGAAAATTCCTGCTTCTTCGGCGCTGTCTGGGTCTGGCTGCGGGATTCATCCTCCTGTTTACCCTCATGGGCGCAGGCGCGGGCGCAATCGGCAGCGTGCTGAAAAAAGCCGACCGCGGCGTCCTCAACATCGTAACCGGCGCATTCATGCTGGTGTTCGGCCTGTGGATGCTGGATGTTTTCCACATGAATGTGGGTTTGCCGCAGTGGATGGGACGTTTTCAGCCCAGCATGAGCGGCTTCTGGGGTTCATTTGCCTTCGGACTTCTGATTGCCATTTCGTGGACGCCGTGCCTCACGCCGGTTCTGGCCAACGCGCTGATGCTGGCCGCCAGCGCCGACAACGCCACCATGCTCACCGGCATTCAGTCGCTGGCTGTGTTTTCGCTGGGACTGTGCCTGCCGATGCTGTTGGTGATGCTATTGTACCAGTGGCTCAAGGGCGTGCTTGGGTGGCTGAGGACGCATCAGCAGCTGATCCGGCGCATTGCCGGAGCGGCCATGATCGTGTATGGCGTGTATCTGATTGCAACGTCGATTTGAACATGAAAAATCCCGGCCCAAATGGGCCGGGATTTTTTGCGTTTCCTTACTTCTTCAAAGCCTTCTTGGCGGCGCGCAGGGCGAGGATGCGTTCCATTTCGTTATAGACGATCATGAAGCCCTCGTCCACGCCCATGCCGGGCTTGGCCAGAATCTGCACAGGCTGAGTGGCCATGGCGCAGTTGACGCACACCTGAGCGGAGCGGTCGGTTTCGTTGCAGGTGCCGCCCTGATAAGCGCCGATGCCCTTTTCCTTGCAGTAGAGCACGGCCTCGATGGTGTTGTTCACGCCGCCTAGGTCGGGGGTCTTGATCTGCACCATGTGGCCGGCCTTGGCGTCGGCAAAGAGCTTGATATCCTCGAGGGTGTTGCACCACTCGTCGGCCACCAGTTCCACGTCGCAGCCGCGGCGGTCGAGCTCGGCGGTCAGGCCGGAGAGCGCCTCGATCTGGGCTTCACGGGTGGAGTCGCAGTCCATGGGGCCCTCGATGCGCAGGTGGAAGGGCTTGGCGATACGGCCCAGTTCCTCGATATAGTCGGCCATGGCGGCGTAGTTGTTGTTTCCGAACACCGCGCCGATGGTGCCGTAGCAGTCGATGTGCAGTACAGGCGCGTAATTTTCGTCGGTGCGATGGTTGAGGATGCGGTCGCGCAGCCATGCCACGTACTCGGCCAGCTTTTCGCCCTTTTCGCCCAGCTTGTCCTTGACGTTGTTGATCAGCGCGTGCGGCAGAACCTGCGCGCCCTTGATGATCATCTTGTCGGAGTTGTCATAGCGGTCGTCGCCGGACTGGGTGAAGATCGGAATCGGTTTTTCGGACACGGTGCAGCCGTATTCGTCAGCCACGACCTCGCACATGAGGCGGCCGGTGGCCTTGGCGACTGCATCCAGCAGGGCCTGGGACACGCCGTAACGGATGGCGGTGTGCAGGCGCTTGCCGTCGATTTCGATGGCTTCCATCATGGCGGCGAGGGAGCGGAAGCTGTCGGCCTCCTTGCCCACGAGCTCGGGCTTGATGTACTTGTCAATGAGCGGAATGAAATCCTTGGCCAGGAACAAGGGATCGCGTCCGCCGGCGCCGGAGTACTGCACAGCCGCGCAGTCGCCGGTGGCGATCTGACCGTCTTCGAGCACCAGCATCACCGAGATGCTTTCGCCGGCCTGACGCACGGAGGTGAAGCCGTCGGTCACGGGAGCGCCCACGTAGAACACGCCGTCGTGACCCGCGCCCTGCTTGATGGCGCGCTGATCGTCAAAGTAGAAACCGGTGCGGCCCTTGGAACATACAACATCGATGATTTTCATTGTTTTTTCCTCCGTTTAGCGCGGTCTGCCGACCAAATAACCTTTACCAATTGCGTATACGTCGTCGATCACCATCTGGAAGGACGCCTTGCGCTTTTCGTAAGCGGCGCGTTCTTCGATCTTGGCGATGTGGAAATCCTTCAGTTCCTTACTGAAGGGGAGGTTGCCGAAGTTGAGGATGCGCACCGCGCCGTTGTTGTCACGGGCGGGGAGCATGAGACCGGCATTGAAGCGGCAGGGCGCGAAGGGCACGTCCAGCGCGCCGGATTCCACGCCGCGGCACACGCCCACTGCGATGTCGCCATTGCCCAGCTCGAAGCACTTGTCCACGATGGCGCGGGTTTCGAGGCGGATGATTTCCTTTTCGTCCTCGAGATCCTTGCTCTGATAGGTCTGGTCGCGCAGCATGTTGACCACCTGCTTGGTGCAGCGCAGGCCCTCGGCGTTGGCTTCCATGGTGGGAATGCCCACGGCCTCGTGCGGAGTCTTGACGATGACCTTGGTGGCCTTGGAAAGGGCCGCGATCATGCTGCCCATGGAGATCACGCCGAACGCCTTGGCCTCGTCCGCCGGGAAGCCGCCCATCCACTGATGGAGCACGGTGGTGACTTCCACGTCGTTGTAGCCGTACTTGTTCAGGTATTCGTCGGTCAGCTCCTCGAGGGTCTGGATGGCGGCGATGTCCTGCACGAGGTTGCCGCACTGGCCGTAGCCCACGGTGATGTTTTTGACGCCCTGTTCAGCGGCCAGCAGCGCTTCGATCACGGCGGCGGCGTGGGAGATGCAGGGCGGAACGAGGGTGCCGGTGAGCGGGCCGTAGGGCTCGCGGTTGATGGAAACGCCCATTTCCTCATACAGGCCGGTAAGCCTGTCGACGTACTGCCAGTCGCGGATGGTGCGCTCCATGGGGATGTTCTTGCAGTAGGGCAGGTTATAGGAGATGCCGCCGCCCTCGTAGCTGGTGAAGCCGCCGGCGTAGGCGATTTCGGCGAGCAGACGGGCGTCGGGCGTTCCGTGGCGCACCTGAACGGGCACGTTCACGCTCTCGATGACCTGACGGCACTTGTACACGCCGTGGTTGACGGCCGGGAAGCCGTTGAGCATGGCGCGGTCGAGGCGCAGGGACTCGTTGATGCCGTTGTCGGCCTCCTTGTAGCGGTTCTGGCGGGTGTAGCTGTCGATGGTGGTGGGCAGCAGATCGGCCTCGCCCTTGTCCTGCAGGTGCTGAAGGAGCTCGATGTGGCGCTCGACCACCGGCACGCCTGCGCGGGGCTGCACGAGGGTGGTCTTGGCCTTCTTGGCCTTCAGAAGCTTCTGGCCGAAGATACGGTTTTCGGGCATGGCCTTGTGGTAGGCCACGGCCTCTTCAAGGTTGACGTCCTTGCCGGTGGGCCACTGGGTAAGAACTTCTTGTCTCAAAAGGTGAAACTCGGAATCAGGAATTCTTTTGTTCTGAATATCCATCGTGTTCAAGCTCCTTTTTCATGATGCGCAGGGCGGTTTGCGGATAGTATTCGCTGAGCAGTCCCATGGACGCCAGAATGTATTTTCGATCCACGCGGATCTCGGCCTTCTGCGGCCTCAGAGACATGGGATGAAGCGGCGACGCCAGCGCGTGGGCGGCGATTTCGCCGGTGCGTGCGGTGCGGATGAGGCTGCCGCCGGTGACGACGATCTGCTTAACGTTTCGCAAATCCTTGCCGGACTGCACGTAGGTAAGCCCCATGAGCGTATAGGTTTCCTCCATGCTGCCCGCATGGCGCGCGACAGCGGTTTCAACGGCCATGGATGCCAGCGCGAAGTCCAGCTTTTCCAGATCGTCGCCCGGGGTGGGAATGAGATCCTTCGAGTCGGCGATCCGGCTCAGAAGCGCCTCGCAGCGCTCTTTGGAAAGACCGCTGAGCTGAGCAATGCGGTGCATTCCAGCCGCGTCCACGATACCGCGCGCGGAGTAGCGCATGCCGATGTCGCCCTCCACCGTGCGCTTGTCATAGGGCTCGGGCAGCCCCTTGTACACGGTGGCCGCGTCGTGCGGCATGCCGTCGGCCATGGAGTAAATGTCGGTGGTTGCGCCGCCCACGTCCACGGCAATCAGGTCGCCGATGCCGCTTTCGCCTTCGCAGCCCATGGCCAGAAGGCGCATGGCCTTCATCACGGCGGACGGCGTGGGCATGAGGATGCCGTCAAGCAGCTCCGCCGCCTGTGACAGTCCCTTGGCCTTGACGATGCGGTTTAGGAAAATCTCGCGGATTTTCTGCCGGGCGGGTTCGATGTTGAGTACGCCGAATTTCGGCATCACGTTTTCGGTGACGTGCACCTCGTGACCATGAAGGATGCGCTCGCACTCGCGCGCGGCGGTGCGGTTGCCTGCGATGATCACGGGGAAATCAAAGTCGATGGAGGCGAGCATCTTTGCATTGTGCAGGATGCATTCGGTGTTGCCGCCGTCAGTGCCGCCCACCAGAAGGAAGATGTCCGGATTGATTTCACGGATCTCATCCAGATCGTTCTCGGTGAGCTGGAAGGAAAACACCTTGAGCACCTTTGCGCCCGCGCCGAGGCTGGCCTGACGCGCGGCTTCGGCGGTAAGCTCAGGCACGAGGCCGCTGGTGATCATCCTCAGGCCGCCTGCTGCGGACGAGCAGGCGTAGCGCGCGGCATATGCCAGTTCGCCGGTCTTGGCATGCAGCTTTTTGAGCGCATTTTCAAGGCCGTTGCCCACATCGGTTTCGATGGTGGTGTAGCTGTCGGCCGTGCCAAGCAGGCGCTCGCCTTCCACATCCACCGCCGCCACCTTGGTATAGGTGCTGCCGAAATCAATCAGCAGGATGGGCTTCATGCTTCTTCCTCCATGTGGAGCAGCTCACGCAGCGCCTCGATGGTGGTTTCCGGCGGCGTTCCGGGAGGGAATGCACGGTCGAAGCCCATGTCCTTGAAGCGCTTTTCCACGTCCTCGAACTTCTGCTTGCCGATGACGATGTTGCCGCCGACGACCAGCGGAATGCCCTTCAGGCCCGCTTCGTCGCACTTTTCGCGCATGCCGCGGCAGTCCAGCTCGCCCTGACCGTACAGGGACGAAACCACGATGGCGTCGGCAGCGGACTCAATGGCGGCGGCGATGTACTCCTCCTGGGAGACCATCACGCCGAGATTGACCACGTCGAATCCGGCCTCGGTAAAGGCATGGTAGAGGATTCTGTTGCCGACCGCGTGTACGTCGGCGCCGATGACGCCGATCACCAGAACCTTTTTCTTCATTTGAACAGGACTCCTTTTGTATTTTGACTATCAAATCCTTGGGTGGTATCGGAGGGGCCGCAGCCCCTCTGATTGTCATCGTATCGACCGGCTTTGCCGGTCGGGCGGGGAGTTTCCGCGCCTGCGCGGAAACATTCCGGCAGTATTTGGCGGAAAAGATCACCGAAGGTGAGCTTTTTCGACACTCACATCAGTAGATGAATGGTCCCATCATGTCCGGCTCGCAGGACGTATGACGGATCTTGCTGATGCGCTCGTCGGAGTGCTCGCCGACCAGGCCGATCAGCAGGTAGCGGTTGCGCTGGTTGTCGTAGATGATCTCATGGCAGAGGCGGAAGCCCTCCACCTTGCCGGTGGTGGTCACATGCGTGCGCGGGCCGCCGCAGGGATGCACCGTTTCACCGATGCGCACATGGTTTTCATCCGCATAGGCGATGGGCATGTCTTTGGCGATGTCCTCGTTGACCTTGCGCTCCAGTTCGCGCAGGTCGATCTGCGGCGGGGTATCGTAAAACACCATGACAAAGCCGTGGTTGATGTCGTCGTGATGACAAAGCTCCATCAGTTCCGGGTCCATGTGCATCTCGCACAGATCCTCCGCCGTGTGCGCCATGAGGCGGTAGCGCAGCGAGCGGTGCACATCGTCCACCAGCTCGGAGGGCTCGGGGCCGAACATCGTCGGACGGGTCACGATGACCTGCTCGCCCACGCCGATGAGCAAATCGGCATTGCGCGGAAGGTGCGGACGGATCAGGTCGAAATGCTCCACGATGACGCGCTTTTGCATCTGGATGGCGTCCATGATGGCCTCGGCCAGAATGTGCGGCTGGGTAAAGCCCATTTCAAAGCGGATGTCGAGGTGATAGGTATGCGGCGTGTAGAAGCCGTGCTGCTCGGTGACGTCGAGAATGGGCAGCGGGCGCACATTGACGCCGTCGTCGTCGTTGGTCAATTCCAGCCCCGGGAACATGCCGTGGATCAGCGCGCTCTTGCCCGAGCCCGCATCGCCGATGAAGCCGATGAGCCGGTCATAGGGGCTTAAGTACATCTGCCCCATCTGCATGCCAAGGTCGTACATGCGGGCGCGTCCGCGCGGCGCAAAGTAGCTGGTCTGGATCAGGTTTCGCTGCATTCGGTGGGAGTACGACATGGCAACTCTCCTTTGCTGGATCGTATGAGTTCAATGCTGCTGAAAGGCAGCAGGGGTTCCAGTTTTTCAAGGCGGTTTTCTTCGATCAGCCTGCGCACCTGCGATGCGCTCACAGGCTGGCCGCCGACTGCTTTGCGCGGGATTTCCGTTACCTCAACGCCGTATTGCGGAAGGATTTCCTTCATGCGCGCGTTGTAGTGCGCGGTTACGGCGCAGCCGGGCTCGGTGCCGACATAGCGGCGGGTGATATGAAGCGCAGGCGCGATCTTTTCGCCGAAAAGCCTGAGATCCAGCTCGCAGTGGATGTCGCCCGTGCGCGCTTTGTCCTTGATAAAATACGTCGGAAAGGTGGAGGAGGACACCATATACGGCCCGGTGGGATGGACGAGCACATTGGTAAGATCCCTGCAGCCCTCCTGCGCCATCCAAAGACGGTCGCTTGCGGAAAACAGACCCTTTTCCTCCGAAAGGATGAAGACATGCACCCACGCGCATTCCCTCGCGGCCTGCTCCATGAGATAGCGGTGACCCAGCGTAAAGGGGTTGCAGTTGGCCACGATGCAGCCCACGGGGCCGCCTTCGGGCTTTTCGATTCCTTCCAGAAAGCGCGCAAGGCCGTTTCGACGGTTTTCCATCAGAAGCACGCCGGGCGTTCGGAGCACCGTGTGAAAGCCCAGCGCCTCAAACAGGTACTGGTTATGAGGCTTGGTGTAGAGCATCAGATGCTCCATGCCGCGCCTTGACGCTTCCTGACACACCTCGGTGAGCACCCTCGCCGTTAAATCCTCGCCCTGATGCTGAGGCGACACCGCCACGCATTTGACGGTATTTCCGTCCAGCGAGGCCGTGGCGAGGATTTCGTCGTCCTCCATGAGCACGGCGGTAAAGGCGATGGTTTCATCCCAGTCCAGTTCACAGGAGCGAAGAAACGTTTTCAGCCGCAGAAGCATTCCGCCCCGAAGCGGAGAACCCGTGGCCATATACAATTTCGCTCACCTCCTGTATGAATACATTATACCCGAAATGCATTTTGTTGTAAATAAATCATAGTTGCGATAAAGCAAACTGTCCTGTATAATAGATTTAAATGTACTATATCAATTCCCATTCATAACCGAGGTGACATCCATGGGCAAGATCATTCAGCGCGCCACGGCGGGCACGCTCGAGTCCAGCGATGTGTTTGTGTCGCTGGAACCCAATGAACAGGGACTGGAAATCGATATCGACTCCGTGGTGATCAAACAGTTCGGCGAGGCCATCCGCGCGGTGACCGAGGACGTGCTTACTCAGCACCACATCGAAGACGCGAAGGTATCCATCAAGGACCGCGGCGCGCTGGAGTGCGTGCTGCGCGCCAGAGTGGAAACCGCCATCCTGCGCGGGAAGGGAGAATGCTGATGAGACGCAGTATGCTTTTTCTGCCCGGCAACACGCCCAACATCATCCAGAATGGTGAAATTCTCGGCGCCGACGCGGTGATCCTCGACCTGGAGGACGCGGTTGCGCCCACCGAGAAGGATTCCGCGCGCATTCTTGTGCGCAACGCCATTCACTACATGGGCTTTGGCAGGTGCGAAGTGATCGTGCGCATCAATTCCATCGACACGCCGTTCTGGCGCAAGGATCTGGACGCGATCATCCCCGTCAAACCCAGCCTCATCATGCCGCCCAAGACCGCCTGCGCCGAAGATGTGCTGACGGTGGACCGCTATATCACAGAGCTGGAAGAAAAGTTCGGCATGGAACCCGGAACCGTTGGCCTCATTCCGCTCATCGAAACCGCGCTGGGCGTGGAAAACGCGTTCCAGATTGCATCGGCCTCCAAACGCGTAAAGGCCATTTTCCTGGGCGGCGAGGATCTCACCGCCGATCTGCGCTGCAAGCGCACCAAGGAAGGCCACGAAATCAGCTACGCCCGCAGCCGCATGGTGTGCGCCGCGCGCGCCGCAGGCGTGGAGGTGTATGACACGCCCTTTACCGACGTAAACGACGACGAGGGCATCTATGCGGACGCACAGTACGCCAAGAGCCTCGGCTTTACCGGAAAGTCCTCCATCTCGCCGCGCCACGTCAAGGCCATCAACGAAGTTTTCAGCCCCTCGCAAAAGGACATCGACTACGCCTACGAGGTCATGGAAGCCATCCACATCGGCAAGGAGCAGGGCAAGGGCGCCGTGGCTCTGCGCGGAAAGATGATCGACGCGCCCATCGTTGCGCGCGCGCAGCAAACCATTGAAATGGCCGAAGAGCTCGGTCTGGGAAGGGAGGCATGAGCATGAAGCTGGTCAAATCCATCCGCGAGGCCATCGCGCTGTCGGGGCTGAAAAGCGGCATGTCGGTCTCTTTCCATCACCACCTGAGAAACGGCGACTATACGCTCAACATGGTCATGGATGAGATCGCCTTACTCGGCATCCGGGAGCTTACCCTCAACGCCAGCTCGCTTTTTGACACCCATGCGGCGCTGGAGGAACACATCCGCAATCATGTGATTTCGAAGATCAACACCAACTACATGTCCGCAGGCCTTGGACGGCGCATCTCCGAAGGCCTGATGGACGAGCCGGTTGACTTCCGCACCCACGGCGGCCGTCCGCGCGACATCTCCCTTGGCATCACGCCCGTGGACGTGGCCTTCATCGCCGCGCCTGCCTCCGACTGCGAGGGCAACTGCTCCGGCAAGTACGGCCCCTCCGCCTGCGGCAGCCTCGGCTACGCCATCCCCGACGCGATGTACGCCAAAAAGGTGATCGTCATCACCGACCATCTGGTCGATTATCCCCTGCAGGGCTGGTCGATTCCCGAAATTTACGTGGACTATGTGGTCAGGGTCGACGCCATCGGCAACCCCGCAGGCATCGTGTCCGGCACCACCAAAATCACCCGCGACCCGGTGGGCCTCATCATGGCCGAAACCGCCGTCAAGGTCATCCGGCACTCCGGCCTTCTTAAGGACGGCTTCTCCTTCCAGACCGGCGCGGGCGGCGCGTCGCTGGCGGCGGCGCAGTTTTTGAAGGACGTCATGCTCAAGGACGGCATTCAGGGCTCCTTTGCCTCCGGCGGCATCACGGGCTATCTGGTGGATATGCTCAACGCCGGCTGCTTCCAGTCGCTCATGGACGTGCAGTGCTTCGACTTAAAGGCCGTCGAGTCCATCCGCACCAACCCGAAGCATCAGGAAATTTCGGCCATGCAGTACGCCTCGCCCGCTGCCAAGAGCGCGGTGGTGGACAAGCTGGACGTGGTCATCCTCGGCGCAACGGAGATCGACACGCAGTTTAACGTCAACGTCCACACCGACTCCAACGGAACCATCATGGGCGGAAGCGGCGGCCACAGCGACACCGCCGCCGGCGCGAAGCTTTCCATGATCATCGCGCCGCTCTTCCGCGCAAGGCTGCCCATTGTAACCGACCGGGTATCGTGCATCTCCACGCCCGGGCGCGACATCGACGTGCTCGTTACCCAGCGCGGCGTGGCCGTGAACCCCAAGAATCAGGAGCTGGCGCTACGCCTCAAAGACGCGGGCGTCAACGTGGTGGACATCGGCGAGCTCAAGCGCACCGCCGAGAAGATCACCGGCGTTCCGCAGAAGAAGCCGCGCGGCGGACGCAAGGTTGCCAACGTCATTTACCGCGACGGCACGCAGATTGACAGCATCATGAGCGTTTAACACGGGAGAGAAACAGATATGAGAACCATTCAGGCCGAACAGATCACGTCTGTGGTGCGCCGCCTCTGCATCGAGGCCAACTGTCACCTCACCAGCGATATCAAGGAATGCATCGCCCGCTGCCGCCGGTGCGAACCTTTCCCCGTGGCGCAGGGCATTCTGGATCAGATCATCGAAAACTACGAGATTGCCGATCAGAACAGCGTGCCGGTCTGTCAGGACACGGGCATGGCGTGCGTGTTCGTGGACGTGGGTCAGGACGTGCACATCGAGGGCAGTCTGGAGGAAGCCATTCACGAGGGCGTGCGTCAGGGCTACCGCGACGGATACCTGCGCAAATCGGTCGTGCGCGATCCCCTGGACCGCGTCAACACCGGCGACAACACGCCTGCCATGATTTATTTTTCCATCGTCCCCGGCGATCAGGTGAAGATCACCGTTGCGCCCAAGGGCTTCGGCAGCGAAAACATGAGCCAGATCAAAATGCTCAAGCCCTCCGACGGGCTTCAGGGCGTGAAGGATTTCGTGGTGAAGGTCGTCGAGGAGGCCGGGCCCAATCCCTGTCCGCCGATTGTGGTGGGCGTGGGCGTGGGCGGCACGTTTGACAAGGCCGCGCTCATGGCCAAGCAGGCGCTTCTGCGCCCGGTGGACAGCAAGAACGACAACCCCTTCTATGCAGCGCTGGAAGAGGAGCTGCTGGAAAAGATCAACGCACTGGGCATCGGCCCGCAGGGCTTTGGCGGAAGGACCACCGCGCTGAAGGTCAACATCCTCTCCTGCCCCACGCACATCGCCGGGCTCCCCGTGGCGGTCAACATCAACTGCCACGTCACCCGCCATCAGTCGGAGGTGATCTGACATGAGCAAGAAGCTTCTCACTCCCTTTACCCGCGAGGATGCAAGGTCGCTCAAAGCAGGCGACAGCTGCCTGATCACCGGCGTGATCTACACCGCGCGCGACGCGGCGCACAAGCGCCTGTGCGAACTGGCTGCTCAGGGCAAGCCGCTTCCCATGGACATGGAAAACGCCATCATCTACTTTGTCGGCCCCACGCCGGCCCGCCCCGGTCAGGCCATCGGCTCGGCCGGCCCCACCACCGCCTACCGCATGGACGCCTATTCGCCCGCGCTCATCGCCCTGGGACAGACCGGCATGATCGGCAAGGGCAAGCGCTCCATTGAGGTCATCGAAGCCATGAAACAGCACGGCGCAGTCTACTTCGGCGCAACCGGCGGCTGCGGCGCGCTGCTTTCCAAGTGCATCAAAAAGGCCGAAATCGTGGCCTATGAGGATCTGGGCGCGGAGGCCATCCGCCGTCTGGAGGTGGAGGACTTCCCCGTGACCGTGATCATCGACACAGAGGGCAACAATCTCTACGAAACCGGACGCGCCGAATACCTGCGCTCCGTGGAAAACTGATATGTTCCACTACCACATCAACCCGGACAGCGACGTGCCGATCTACCGTCAGCTGGTCAGCCAGATCAACGCGCAGATCCGCTCCGGCGCGCTCAAAACCGGCACGCAGCTGCCCACCGTGCGCGAGATGGCCGAAAGGCTGCACCTGTCCTGCGGCACGGTGAAGCATGTCTACGACACCTTGCAGGAAATGGGCGACATCGAAATGACGCGTCGGCGCGGCACGTTCGTCAAGTACGTCCGGCGTGACACCGACAGCCGCAAGCAGCAGGCGATGTACCAGATCGATCACATGATCCGCAAGCTGTCGGAGCTCAACTTTTCGCCTGCCGAAATTCAGATTTTCCTCAATCTCAAAATGCGCGAATGGGGTCTGAAATGGTCGGGCATTCGCATCGCGGTGGTGACGGACTATCCTGAAACCGCCGTCGCGCTTGAACGTCAGCTGGATGTGATCGGCAACGTGCATGTGAATCTGTGTACCTTCAGCCAGCTGCGCGAGTATCCCTACAACCTCGACGAACAGAACGACGTCATCCTCGCCTCGGTTGCGGATGCGCAGCGGCTTTCGATGCTGCTGCCGGAATGCGACAAGCTCATCCGCGTGGCGTTTCACACAGATCCGGCGTGCGTGTCGGCGCTGGCCGCGTGCGCGCACAGGGAAGTGGGCGTTCTGTGCGAAAGCGAGGCGTTCTTCCTTCTGGTCCGTTCGCTCCTGCCTGCGGACTGCACGCCTGTGCGGCTGGAAAACTTGTCCGGCGCACCGGATGCGGTGGTCTTTGCCGAAGGCGACGAGCGCATCCGAGGTTTTGAGGGAACGTCTTACGTGCTTTCGCACCGGCTCGACGAGGGATCGATGCTCTACCTCGAAGAGCGCATCAGCAAAATCCGCGACGAGCGCCAGCAGTGGCCCGGCGCGCTGAGGGCCTGATATCATGGAAAACATCCGACCGGTAACCGTAACCGATATTCTCTGCGCAAGAGATCAACGCGCGGCGCGGCAGAAGGCTTTTTTGAGCCGGCATGCCGTGCCGCTGATTTCCTTTACGATGAACATTGCGGGCGGGATCAAGTGCGACCCGCTGATTGAGCGCGCCTTCCGGGAGGGACAGGCGCGGGTTTTGCGCGAGCTTGACCGCATGGGTGCGAAGGTGCTGGAGGAGGAAGAAAGCATCTCCTTCACCGGCTGCGAGCATCTGTGGGCGGTGGACTTTGACGCGCAGGCGCTGAAGCGGCGCATGTGTCTGATTGAGGAATCCGACGCGCTGGGACGGCTGTTCGATCTGGACGTGATCAGCAGGGACGGCAGCCATCTCAGCCGGGGAAGCGAGCGGGACTGTCTGATCTGCGGCGCACCGGTTCGCGCCTGCGCCAGAAGCCGCGCGCATTCCGCGCAGGAACTGTACGAAAAGGCGCACGAGATCATCCGAACGCACTTCCGGGAGCAGTTCATCCGCCGCACCGGCGAAATGGCGCAGCGCGCGCTGCTTCTGGAGGCCGTCACCACGCCCAAGCCCGGGCTGGTCGACTGCCGGAACACCGGCGCGCACCGCGACATGGATCTGTTCAGCTTCATGCAGAGCGCCTCGGCGCTCAGGCCATACTTTGAAGAATGTGTGCGGCTGGGTCTGGACGGCGCGGACGAAATTCATCTTCAGTATCAGGGGATGCTGGCTGAGGATCAGATGCTCTCCGCCGCCCATGCCAACACGCACAAGGGCGCGATCTTTTCGCTGGGGATTCTCTGCCGGGCGTGCGGCTGCTGCGGCGAAGACGCGCCGATGGAAGCCATCCTGCAAAAAGCCGCCGAAACCGGCGCGGTCTATCTGCGTGAGCTTGAAATAAAAAAAGCCACCTCCACCGGCGGCGAAGCGCAGTATCAGCAGTACGGCCTCACAGGCGCGCGCGGCGAGGCGGCCTCGGGGTTTGAGAGCGCCGTTTCCATCGGCCTGCCCGCGCTCAGGCAGGCGCTGGCCGACGGAAGATCGCTCGAGGAAGCCGGCGTTTCGGCGCTGATGCACCTCATATCACAGGTTCACGACAGCAACATCATCCGCCGCGCAGGCATGGAGGGTCAAAAGTGGGCCATGCAGCAGGCGCGGGAGGCGATCGATCACGGCCTTGCTGATCTGGAAGACATGGACGACCGCTTCATTGAGCGAAACATCAGCCCCGGCGGCAGCGCTGATCTGCTGGCGGTGACGTATTTCCTCCATTTTCTCGAAAATAGCTGAAAAAATGCCCTGTCCTTTTTCAGGACAGGGCGTTCTTTTTTACTTTTCAAGCACTTCGGTGATCATCTGATCGACCATCGTCAGCGCCCGGGGCAGGTGGAACGGGCCCTTGAAGGTGGAACCCTTGGTGGAGGGCATGGTGGGCTTGCCGTCGCGGCGCAGATAGCCGTACCATTCGCCGTTTTCGCTGTCGGCCAGATACTGCTTGCAGTAGTCGAAGGTCTTGGTGAACCAGTTGTAGAAATGCTCGTCGCCGGTGTCGCGGTAGGCCATCATGGAGGCGATGAGGATTTCGTTGTGCGGCCACCACAGCTTCATGTCGTGCTCATAGGCTTCGGGCGGCAGGCCCTTGCAGTCGATGAAGTACAGCAGTCCCTCGTACTCCTTGTCCCAGCCGGCCTCGATGGCATAGTTGAACACGGTTTCGGCCTTGGTGTGCAGCTCCTTGTCGCCGAGGTAGTTGGCGTATTCCATCAAAAACCAGCTGCACTCGATGTCGTGGCCGGGATTGACCACGCGGCCTTCGGTGACGTCGCCGAAGAACTCGCCGTTCAGGCCGACGGTTTCCAGCGTGCACTTCATCTCGGGCTTGTGATGGTACTGGAAGATCTCATTGACGCAAACCCTGGAGCGCTCGTCATAGAGCTGGGCGCCTTCGGGATCCACGCGGCGCAGAACGCTGGACATGTTCAGGTAGATCATCGGATAGGCCAGCGCGCGGCCGGAGCGGGTTTCCGGGATGCCCTTGGGGCCGAGGCCGGTGGGGTCCTTCATCAGGCCCTGATAGAGGTTCCAGTACATATCATAGGCAGCCTTGGCGCGCTCGAGGTGCACCTTGTCGCCGGTGACGCCGTAATATTCGGCGTTGGCAATGGCATAGAATCCCTCAGAGTGGAAATAGCGGCGCTGACGCAGGGGCTTGCCGTCGGCGGTCACGACGAAGTACATGCGATTGCCCTTCGTGCGGTCAATGCAGTGATCCTCGAGGAAATCCAGGCAGCTCTTGGCAAAATCGAGCCATTCCTGCTTTACGCCGTACACCTTGCACAGGTAGGAGAACGTCCACGCGCAGCGGCCCTGCATCCAGACGCTCTTGTCGGTGGAGTACACCTTGCCCCAGCGGTCCAGGCAGGTATAAACGCCGCCGTTGACGCGGTCCCAGCCGTTTTCAAGCCAGAAGTTGATGCACTTGTCCAGTTCGGAGCGGATCCACTGCTGCTGGGAAACCAGAAGTTCCTTGTTCATGATAAAGCCTCCTTAGATATGGGTGAGGGTATCTTTATGAGAGGGATCGGAGGGACCGCAGTCCCTCTGATTGCATTCGTATCCGGATCAGTATTCTTCGTAGGTGTTTGATGACATATATTTTCCCGAGGAGAAATGCGCCTCCATGGCCTTGGCGAAGGCCAGGAAGTCGTAGCGTTCCAGCGCCTGCACAATGGCGTCGTGCTTGTTGACGGAGCTGGAAAGATAGGGCATCTTTTTTTCCAGCTCAAATCCGTCGTCCACCGCCCAGATGGCCTCCAGCAGAGAGGTGAGCACGCTGTTGTTCAGCGGACGGAACAGCGACATGTGGAATTCGTGATCGGCCTCCACAAACATCTCGCCCTTTTCCCAGCGGTTGCGGATTTCGTCGGCGCACTCGCGGATGTGGCGGATATCCTCCTCGCCCAGCGCGTGGAAGGCCTGACGCATGTAGCTCAATTCCAGCATCTTGCGGATGCCGAACATCTCGCGCACGGGCTTGTCCTCGCCGCCTACGTGGAAAAACAGTACGTTCTGAAAAAGAAAGTCCATGCTGAACTCCATCACCTGCGTGCCGCGGCCTGGGCAGGCCTGCACCATGCCCATGAGCTCCATGCTCTTGATGGCCTCGCGCAGCACATTGCGGCTTACGCCGAGGCTTTCGCACATGGCCTGCTCGGTGGGCAGCAGATCGCCGGGCTTGAGGTTATTGCGGATGATATAGCTGCGAATCTCCTGAAAAGCGGAGATGTAAAGTTTCTCGTCGCGTTTGAGACTCTTCATAGCGCACCTCCCTTATTGTGCTTTGTATGACATTTATAGGCGTATTATATCGGGAAACCCATCCGCTGTCAATGGACAGATTGCAAGTTTAACGCATTCCTTGCGCCATTCTTTTGTCGCACAGCTTTTTTTGAAATGTTCGGTTTCGCCTTCCAAAATATGGGACATATCATAGACAAAACCCACCCGCTGGACGGGTGCATTTCCGAAATCAGGTGGTGATCGATGCCAGATTTGAAAACGGTACGCACATGTTTACAATCGTCTTGGAAAAAACGGAAAATATTTTTCCAAAAACATATTGACATCAATTGTACTTTGTAGTATATTTATCCCGCAGCCGGGAAGACCGGCAGAGACCGAAACCAAATCATCATCAATAAAGGAGGATCCCCACATGAAGAAACTCATCGCCCTGCTTCTTTGCCTGCTGATGGTCGTCCCCGCCATGGCCATGGCCGAAGAAACCACCATCACCCTGTGGACCTACCCCATCGGCAGCTGGGGCAACGACGCCGTCGTTCAGGAAGTCATTGCCAACTTCAATGCCGTGTACCCCGACATCAAGGTCAATGTTCAGTATGTTGACTACCAGACCGGCGACGATCAGGTGACCACCGCCATCGAGGCCGGCACCACCCCCGACATCATCTTCGAAGGTCCCGAACGCCTGGTTGCCAACTGGGGCGCTGCCGGCAAGATGCTGGACGTCTCCGATCTGTGGACCGAAGAGACCGCTGCTGACATCGCCGCTGCCAGCGCCACCCTCAAGGATGTGTGCACCGGCGCCGACGGCAATGTGTACCTCTACCCTCTGTGCATGACCACCCACTGCATGGTCATCGACAAGGCCGCCTTCGAAAAGGCTGACGCCCTGCAGTATGTCAACCTCGAGACCCGCACCTGGACCAACGAGCAGTTCCAGAAGGCCTGCGAAGCCCTGCTTAACGCTGGCTACTCCGTGCCCGGCATCGTGTACTGCGGCGGTCAGGGCGGCGACCAGGGCACCCGCGCTCTGGCTTACAACCTCTTCAACGCCACCTTCACCAATCCCGAGAACACCCGCTACACCATGGACAGCGAAGAAGGCCAGAAGGGCCTCAAGCAGCTGCAGGACTGGGTTAACGCCGGCCTGCTGGTTGCCGACCCCGGCATCGTTGCCGGCGACGCGATTCAGCTGTTCGTAAACGGCACCACTCAGATGAGCTTCTGCTGGAACGCCGCTCTGCTGGAAACCAACAAGGCTTCTCTGGCTGAAGGCATCGAGCCCTTCGCTGTGGCCTTCCCCTCTGAGGACGGCGTGCCCGTACTCGACGGCGGCGTGTGGGGCTTCGGCCTGTTCAACAACGGCGACGACGCCAAGGTTGAAGCTGCCAAGAAGTTCATCAAGTTCGTGTGTGACGATGCTGAGCAGGGCCCCAAGAGCGCCTTTGCCACCGGCTACTTCCCCGTAAAGGCTTCCTTCGGCGACATCTACACCGGCACCGAGAAGGCCAGCAACGCTGACTACGCCGTGTTCTCTCCCTACTTCGGCGGCATCTACCAGATCGCTCCCAACTGGACCGCTCAGCGCACCGAGTGGTGGAACCTGCTGCAGCGCGTCTTCGCCGGCGGCGATGTAGCGACCGAAGTGGGCGTCTACTCCACCAACGTCAACAAGTAACCAAGCGTCGAAAAAGCTCCCTTCGGGATCTTTTCCGCCGGGTACTGCTGGAATGCTTTCACGCAAGCGTGAAAGCTCCCCGCCCGACCAGCAGAGCTGGTCGATACGAATAAAATCGGAGGGGCTGCAGCCCCTCCGATACCACCCTGAAGTATCAGCCCCCGACCCCGTGGGATCGGGGGCTGATTTTCCTGATAGCATCAATCAGCTTGTACGCTGGCCTCTGGCGACCCGCCGCGAGGCCGCCAGCGGTCAGCGTACAACAGCAAGGAGTGAAAACGCCATGCAAAAAACGGTAAGTCTGTCCATGAAAGCGGAACGCAGGCGCGAAAACATCGCAGGCTATCTCTTTATGGCGCCCAGCCTGCTGTTCTTCCTGGGCTTCGTGATCTTCCCCATGGGAATGTGTCTGTTCACCAGCTTCTTTAACTACACGATGACGGATTTCACCTTCATCGGCATTCAGAACTACATCCGCGCCTTCACCGACGAGATCTTCGTAAGCAAGGCGCTGGTCAACACCATCGTAATCGTCCTGGTAAGCGTGCCCGTGACGTGCTTCTTCTCCCTGTGGGTTGCGACCATCATCTACAAGATGCGCGACTTCGGCACCTCGTTCTACCGCTGCGTGTTCTATCTGCCCGTAGTTACGGGCTCCGTGGCCGTCACGGTTGTGTGGAAGTGGATCTTCAACAACTACACGGGCGTGCTTAACTACCTGATGAAAAACATCGGCCTCTTCCTCCAGAATGCCGGCATCATCGAAAAGACCATGGGCACGGTTTTCTCCGGAACCTGGAACTGGCTGGGAAGCCCGGAGACGGCGCTGGGCTGCATCATCATGATTCTGCTCACCACCTCCGTAGGCCAGCCCATCGTGCTCTACGTGTCCGCGCTCTCCAACGTGGATCACTCCCTCATCGAGGCCGCCGAGGTGGACGGCGCGACCAATCTGCAGGTCTTCTGGCGCATCAAGTGGCCGCAGATCATGTCCACCACGCTCTACATCCTCGTCATCACCACCATCAACTCCTTCCAGTGCTTCGCACTCATCCAGCTGCTCACTTCCGGCGGCCCGGTCAATTCCACCCAGACCATCATGTACTACATCTACTACAACGCCTTCAAGCTGCAGGATTACGGATACGGCAGTGCCATGGGCATCGTTCTGGCCATCATCATCGCTATTTTCTCGGCGATTCAGTTCAAGCTGGCCAAGTCTGAGAACTAAGAGGAGGAGAAAGCCATTATGGAAAACACCATCAAAGCCAAGACCCTCCCGAAAATGAAAAAGCCTCAGCACGGTCAGGAGCATACCGTACAGTCCAACAAAACCTACTACTGGCTGAGCGTTGCCGTGCTGGTTGTGATCACGATCCTCTTCATCTTCCCGCTGTACTGGATCATCACCGGCTCCTTCAAGACCCCGCAGGCCATCAACGCGCGCGTGCCCGTATGGTTCCCGGCGGAATTCGTGTCCACCCACTACGTCAAGCTCTTTGAGCGTCCGGCCTTCCTGTGGCTGTGGAACACCGTGCTCATCTGCGGCGCTTCGATGGGTCTGACCTGTATAACCGCCGCCATGGGCGGATACGCCCTGGCCAAAAAGAAGTTCGTTGGCCGCGCGTTCATCTTCTCCCTCTTCGTATGCGCCATGGCGCTGCCCAAGCAGGTCATCCTGATCCCCTTGCTCAAGGAAATGGCCTTCCTGAAGCTGCACAACACCCTCTGGGCGGTCATTCTGCCCACCGTCGGCTGGCCGTTCGGCGTGTTCCTGATGAAGCAGTTCTCCGAAAACATCCCCGGCGAGCTTCTCGAGGCCGCCCGCATCGACGGCGCAGGCGAGACGCGCACCTTCCTCTCCATCGTTCTGCCCATGATCAAGCCCGGCATCGGCGCTCTGGCGATTTTCACCTTCATCACCGCCTGGAACGACTACTTCCTCCAGCTGATCATGCTCAACGACACCCGCGTCCTCTCCATTTCCCTTGGCATCGCCAAGCTCCAGAGCGAGCTCTCCACCGACTACGGTCTCATCATGGCCGGTGCCGCCCTCGGCTCCATCCCCATCATCCTGATCTTCCTCCTCTTCCAGAAGTTCTTCACCCGCGGCATCACCATGGGCGCCGTGAAGGGGTAGTACCCCTTCACCCCGGACCGCTTCGCGGGACTTGGGCGACGAAGTTTCGCCTTGCCTCTTCAGACTGCCCCTCCACGGAGGGTGTCGGGGCTCGCTTGTGTGATCGGTTGATTGACAGGATTCTGGTTTGTGGTATGATTTCGAATGAATATAGAAATGAGGTTGGTTTATGAATCTGGAAAAGTATCATGGCATTATCCCGGCGTTTTATGCCTGTTATAACGACGATGGTTCCGTGAGCGTGGAGCGCACGCGCGCGCTGGCGCGCCTGCTGGTCAACAAGGGCGTGAAGGGACTGTATGTCGGCGGCTCCTCCGGCGAGTGCATCTACCTCGAAAAGGAAGAGCGCATGCTCACCCTGGAGGCCGTGATGGCCGAGGTCAAGGGCGAGTGCACCGTGATCGCCCACGTTGCCTGCAACAACACCCACGAAAGCTGCGAGCTGGCCGCGCATGCGGAGTCCCTCGGCGTGGACGCCATCGCAAGCATTCCGCCCATCTACTTCCGCCTGCCCGAGCACGCCATCGCCAAGTACTGGAACGACATCTCCGCCGCCGCGCCCAACACCGATTTCATCATCTACAACATTCCGCAGCTGGCCGGCGTGGCGCTCACCACTCCGCTCTTCAGGGAAATGCGCAAAAACCCGCGCGTCATCGGCGTGAAGAACTCCTCCATGCCCACTCAGGACATCCAGACCTTCCTCTATGAAGGCGGCGAAAACTGCGTGGTCTTCAACGGTCCCGACGAGCAGTTCATCTCCGGCCGCGCCATCGGCGCTCAGGGCGGCATCGGCGGCACCTACGCCGTGATGCCCGAGCTCTTCCTGAAGATGGACGAGCTCTTCCGCGCCGGCAGGGTCGTCGAGGCTCAGCCCATCCAGCATGAGGTCAACGCCATTATCGCCGGCATGTGCTCCGCGCACGGCAACATGTACGCCGTTGCCAAGGAGATCATCCGCCTGAACTCCGGCGTGGAGTGCGGCAGCGTCCGCGCGCCTCTGGCCGGCCTTCTCCCCGAGGATCAGCCCAAGGTGGAAGCCGTGGCTGCAAAGATCCGCGCTGCTATTGAGAAGTTCTGCTAAGCATAAAAGCCCTTTCCTGCACCATATACTGCTTGCGGTATATGGTGCTTTTTCATGGACAAAATGTTTATGCAAACGATAGCGTACTGCAGCAAGCGATAAATTTCACATATATTACATTTTATTACATTATAAAACGTATTATAATGTATTTAATTAACAGAAAACGCCAGGAGAAAAAAGGCGTCCATCTGCGCCATAGGGGCGGCGATTCAGACCCCAAAAAACAAACAGGGAGGGAACCTCATGAAAAAACGCAGTCCATTTATCATCGTCCTCGTTGCCATCTTACTTGTCTTTGCGTTATCTGTGGTGCTGATCACCGGCACCTCAACAACATGGGGCAAGGTGGAAATCACAGACCTCAACCTTGTAACCGCCGACGGTGACAAGATCCACACCCTCCTCTACAAGCCCAAGACTGCCAATGCGGAAAACAAGGTGCCTCTGGCCATCATTGCGCACGGCGGCAGCGACATGCTGGAGCAGGCCAGCGGATACGCCATCGAGCTTTCGCGCAGAGGCTATGCCGCAGTCACCTATGACTACATGGCGCAGGGCGACTCCGACGTACCCACCGGCACTTCTGAAAACAACTCCGGCCTCTCCGGCTACGGAAAACGCGGCCTGAACACGATCTGGAACACGGTGAAGTTCTTCAACTTCGTGGATACGGATCACATCATCACCATGGGCCATTCCGGCGGCGGCATGCATACCGTGGGCTTCGCCATTGACCATCAGGACGAGATCTTCCTGCAGGTCAACGTGGGCATGAACATGTACGGCCCCAAGGACGTCACCCAGCACAACTTCAACTTCGTCAACATCCTCGGCGACTCTGACGAATCTGCGCTGGCCCGCGCCGTGGGCGACACCAACTGGAGCCATTTCCAAGTCGAACAGCTCAAGCGCATCTTCTTCAACGACTACACCACCGCAGCCGAGGAGCTTCCGGAGCTGATGCTCAATCAGGTCTACGAAGTCACCGGCACCGATGGAAACACCTACAAGCGCACCGCTTACATGCCTGACTCCTGCCACGCCTACTATCTGGTCGATCAGGATGCGGTGAAGACGATCATCTACGCCGTAACCAGCCACGTGGGCGTCGGCCTTGACGAGGGCGTCACCTCCTATGACGATTACCACAAGATCTCCACCGTATGGCAGTGGCATGACATCGGATACGCGCTGGAGCTGCTGTCGATCATCGCGATGATGGGTCTGGTGGCTGTGGCGCTGACCAAGACCAGTTTCTTCGCCAGCCTCACGCTGAAGCCTCTGAAGAACGTCGGCTACAAGAAGTTCAGTCCGATGTGGTTCCTCGCGCTGATTCTCCTGTGCATCCTGCCTCCCGCGCTGTATGCCACCGGCAAGCTGCCGCAGGACACCTTCCTTGGCTTCATCCCGGTGAGCGGCCTGTGGCTGCTGGACGGCAACGTCAGCGCATGGCTGTGCTGGCAGTGGCTGCTGTCTCTGGTGCTGATCGTGCTGTTCCTGGTGTATCACTTCACCTATGGCAAGAAGAACGGCGGCAACCTGCGCAACTACGGCTTTGCCACCTCTGATGAAGGCGGATTCTCCTTCCTCTACATCCTCAAGTCCCTGCTTTACGGCCTCATCACCGTGGGCAGCGGCTATGTGCTCATGGCCGTGGCCACCAGCTTCACCCAGCAGGGTCTGCACATCATGACCTTCATGATGCGTACCATCAACGCCAACCGTTCCTTCATCTTTGTGATGTACTTCATCTTCCTGGTGCCTTACTTCCTCTCCAGCACGCTGGCGGCCCGTTCCCTCGGCCTCAACGGCGACGGCACCACCAAAACCACTGTGAAGAACGTAATCATCATGACCCTCGTCGCTATCGGCGGCCTGCTCATCCTGTGGATCGTCTTCGTGGTGCAGCTCAACGTAAACGACGTCATCCTGCCCATGTTCAAGGTCAACCGCCTCTACATCCTCGGCGTCGGCCTGATCCCCATGATCATCGGCATCAGCGTCGGCAACGCCATCAACGTATTCATCAGCCAGAAGAGCAACTCCATCTGGCCCGGCCTGTTCACCGCAGTGCTCTGGGGCACCTGGACCGTTGCTTCCACCACGGCTGTGCTCAAGTACTTCTACTGATCAAACGCATAATCAAAGGCCCTTCCCAAACGGGAAGGGTCTTCTTTTGATTAATGCAATTCGTCCAGATTGTACGGCGTGGTCTGATACACAAAATAATTCAGCCAGTTGCAGTACAAAAGATTCGCATGCGATCTCCAGCTCACAATCGGAGTCTTCGAGGGATCATCGCCGGGATAATAATTCTTCGGCACGTTGATAGTCTTTCCGGCGGCCACGTCGCGTTTGTACTCGCGCTCCAGCGTCAGCGCATCGTACTCGCTGTGGCCGGTGATGAAGATCTGCCGGCCGTTGCGCGTAGCAATGGCGTACACGCCGGCCTCCTCGGAGGATGCAAGGATGCGCAGCTGAGGCTCGGCTTCGATTTCAGCACGGTCGATGGTGGTGTGGCGCGAATGCGGCACCATAAACACCTCGTCAAATCCGCGCAGAAGGATGGACTTCTCGTAATCGCGTTTGTGCGGGAAAACGCCGAACATCTTTTCCGGCAGAGGCTGCTTGCCGATGCCGAAGTGATAGTACAGCCCGGCCTGCGCGCCCCAGCAGATATGGAACGTGGAATGCACATGCGTTTTCGACCACTCCATGATCGTGCACAGCTCCTGCCAGTAGTCGACCTCCTCAAACGGCAGATGCTCCACCGGCGCGCCGGTGATGATCAGCCCGTCAAAGTTGTGCTGACGCACATCGTCAAACTCCTGATAGAACGCCAGCATATGCTCCTCGGGCGTATTGCGGCTTTCGTGGGATTTGGTGCGCACGAGGGTAAGCTCCACCTGCAGCGGCGTGTTGCCAAGCAGGCGGCTGAGCTGGGTTTCGGTGTCAATCTTGGTGGGCATGAGGTTTAACAGCATAATCTTCAGCGGACGGATATCCTGCGTGGTGGCGCGGTTTTCGGTCATCACGAAGATGTTTTCCTCCTGAAGCGTCTGAATTGCCGGGAGACCGTTGGGTACCTTGATGGGCACGAAAGCTCATCCTCTCGTTCAGATATTTTCAAGCGCCTGACGCACGTCCTCAATGAGGTCGTACTTGCTTTCCAGACCGCAGCTCAGGCGAACCAGATCGCCCGGAACGCCCGCGGCGATCAGCTCCTCCTCGCTCATCTGACGATGGGTGGAGGACGCCGGATGCAGGCAGCAGGTGCGCGCATCGGCCACATGGGTTTCGATGGCGGCGATTTTCAGTCCGGCCATGAACTTCGTAGCAGCCTCGCGTCCGCCCTTCACGCCGAAGCTGACCACGCCGCAGGTGCCGTTTGGCATATACTTCTTGGCCAGCTCATGATAACGGTTGGACGGAAGGCCCGCATAATTGACCCACGCGATCTTGGGATGGTTCTCGAGGAACTCCGCCACGGCCTGCGCGTTCTCGCAATGGCGCGGCATGCGCACATGCAGGCTTTCCAGACCGAGGTTGAGCAAAAAGGCGCTCTGCGGCGCAGGCGTGCAGCCGAAATCGCGCATGAGCTGCGCGGTGGCCTTGGTGATGAACGCGCCTTCCTTGCCGAAGCGCTCGGCATAGGTGATGCCATGATAGCTCATATCCGGCGTACAGAGGCCGGGGAATTTCTCCCTGGCAGCCATCCAGTCGAACTTGCCGCTGTCCACGATGCAGCCGCCCACCGCCGCGCCATGGCCGTCCATGTACTTGGTGGTGGAATGCGTCACGATGTCCGCGCCCCACTCGATGGGACGGCAGTTCACCGGCGTGGCAAAGGTATTATCAATGATCAGCGGCACCTGATGCGCATGCGCGGCCTTTGCGAACTTTTCGATATCCAGCACCGTGAGCGCCGGGTTTGCGATGGTCTCGCCAAACACCGCCTTGGTATTGGGACGGAACGCCGCGTTGAGCTCCTCCTCCGTGCAGTCGGGGTCGATGAAGGTGAAGTCAATGCCCATCTTCTTCATCGTAACGGAAAAGAGGTTGAACGTACCGCCATAGATGGCCGTGGACGAAATGATATGGTCGCCCGCATTGGCGATATTGAACGCCGCAAAGAAATTGGCCGCCTGACCGGAGGACGTGAGCATGGCCGCCGTGCCGCCCTCCATATCGCAGATCTTGGCTGCCACATGGTCGCACGTGGGGTTCTGCAGACGCGAATAGAAATAGCCATTGGCCTCGAGATCAAACAGCTTACCCATGCTATCGGAGTCAGCGTATTTGAACGTGGTAGACTGGATGATCGGAATCTGTCTGGGTTCGCCGTTTCCGGGGGTATATCCGCTTTGCACGCACTTGGTTTCCATGCGGTAGTTACTCATCTGCGGGGCCTCCTTGATTACAAAAGTTGCTTCCTATTGTACCGAAAATGAGGGGGATATGCAATCCCTACCGGGGGTTTTGCGCTTAGACGCAGCGCGGGCGTTTTTTTGAGGGTTGCCTCAGGTTGTTGTCGTCACTGCCGTGACAGGTCGCGTACTCTGCCCGCTCCGCTTGGGCATGTGGGTCTGGGGGGATTTCGATTTCCCCCCTTCGACCCTGTGGCCTCCCGTAGCCCCCTTGAAACGACCGGGGACACCCCGGACCCCCGTAAGGCAAAGATAAAGGATATAAGGGAGAGGAACGTGGCAGGCAATTAGGCCATAGTTCCGGGCGCACCATGTGACGCGCCCTCTTCTTCTCTTCCATACAAAAAACCAGCGTTGCTTCGATCAATGAAGTAACGCTGGTTTGGTTATCCGATCACTCAAGCGAGCCGGGAGGCCCTCCGCCGACCGGCGGTCTGAAAAGGCAGGACAAGACTCCGGAAGCCAACAAAAACGATCACGCAAGCGAGCCGGGAGGCCCTCCGCCGACCGGCAGTCTGAGCATGCAAGGCGAAACTCCGTCCGCCAAGCCCCGCGAAGCGGTCCACGGGTCAAGGGCGAAGCCCTTGGATGAAGTTGGTGTAGATGCCTTTTTCGCGCTGCGGGAGACCGTATTTTTCTTTGCCGAGCTGGATGCTCTTGAGGAGGAAGGACATGTTGCGCGCAAGGGTGCGCATGGTCTGCAGTCCTTCGGCGTCCTGCGCAGCCTCGCCGGGCGCGCCGCCGTGGACGCTGTTCCAGTACTGGCTGGAGGCAATGGGCATGCCGGAGATGGTGAAGAACTTGTTGAGTTCGTCAAAGGTGGACGAGCATCCGCCGCGGCGCGCGATGACCACGCTTGCGCCAACTTTCATGGTCTTGGGGAAGCGGGTGGAATAGAACAGGCGAGTTGCCAGAGCGGTGAGGGTCGGGTTGGCAGCGGCATAGTAGACCGGCGTGCCGAAGACAATGCCATCGGCCTGCTCGAATTTTTCGGCCACTTCGTTTACGATGTCGTCAAAAACGCATTTGCCAAGCTCGCGGCACTTTCCGCACGCAATGCAGCTGCGAACCGGCAGATGGCCTACGTGGATGATCTCGGCCTCGACGCCTTCCTCGGCAAAAATGGTCTTCATTTCGTTCAGCGCAAGGGCGGTGTTGCCATTGGCCTTGGGGCTTCCGTTGAGCAAAATCACTTTCATCGGGATGCGCTCCTTTCGGTTTCTGTATCTATTGTATCATCCGCAGGCGGGGCGCGGTCAAGGGCTTTTGACGAAAAATGGTATTGACGGTATAATGGACAAAAGGAGGTCGGAAAAATGGAAAAACGGACTTCTGAGGTAAATGAAATCCTCAACGAACGTTTCGGAAAGGACTCTCTCATCGCGCTGGCTACCGTGAAGGACGGCACGCCGCACGTGCGCACGGTGGACGCTTATTATGCGGACGGCGCGTTTTACTCGGTGACGCATGCGCTGTCGGGCAAGATGCAGCAGATTCAGGAAAATGATTCCGTGGCCATCTGCGGCGAATGGTTCACCGCACACGGAAAAGGCGTTAATCTTGGTTCGTTCAACAGTCCGGCAAATGCCGCGATGACACAGAAGCTGCGCGAGGTTTTCGCCGCATGGCTGATGAACGGCCATTCCGATCTGGACGATCCCAACACCGTGATTCTCTGCATCCGCCTGACCGACGGCGTGCTGATGTCAAACGGAAAGCGGTACGAAATTGATTTTACCTGAAAGACCGGCTTGCTATCATTCCGAGCGAAGCGAGGTACTTCATTAGCCGCGCAAGCGGCGTCTTCATTCCTTCATTCCTTCATTGAAAAAAGCTCTTTGCACCCGCAAAGAGCTTTTTTCCATTACAGCAGTGTGATGCCCGCCTCGCGGCACTTGCGCTGGGTGTCGGCGTCCCAGATGGAGGACTGCACCTCGCCGATATGCGCCTTGCCAAGCATGAGCATACACAGGCGGCTCTGGCCGATGCCCCCGCCAATGGTCAGCGGCAGCTCGCCGTTGAGCAGCATGCGGTGATAGGTCAGATTGCGGCGGTTATCGCACCCGGCAAGCGAAAGCTGCTGGTCGAGCACCTCGCTGTCGACGCGGATGCCCATGGAGCTGAGCTCGATGGAGCAGTCCAGCGTGGGACAGTAATAGAGCAAATCGCCGTTGAGGTTCCAGTCGTCATAGTCGGGCGCGCGGCCGTCGTGCGGCTGACCATTGGACAGCTTGTGGCCGATGCCGATCAAAAATGTCACCGGATGCTCGCGCACAAACAGGTTCTCGCGCTCCTTGGCGGTCTTGTCGGGATAGAGCTGCAAAAGTTCCTCGGACGTGATGAAGGTCACGTCGCTGGGCAGCTGGGTGCGCAGCTTGGGATAGCGTCCGTTGACGATGAGCGACGCATCGGAGATGCACTGCACGATGTCGCGCACGGTGTCCTTGAGGTAGGCAACGGTGCGCATCTCGCGGGTGATGACCTTTTCCCAGTCCCACTGGTCGACGTAGATGGAGTGCAGGTTGTCCAGCTCTTCATCGCGGCGGATGGCGTTCATGTCGGTATACACGCCCTTGCCGGAGTGGAAATCATACCGGTAGAGCGCCATGCGCTTCCACTTGGCCAGCGAATGCACGACCTGCGCATCCATCTGGGCGGCAGGAATATCAAAGCTGACGGCGCGCTCCACGCCGTTGAGGTCGTCGTTGAGGCCGCTCATGGGGTCTACAAACAGCGGCGCAGACACACGCTTGAGGTTCAGGCTGTGCGCGAGATGATCCTGAAAAGTGCGCTTGATCAGGCTGATGGCAGTCTGCGTTTCATACAGGGACAAGCGGGGCTCGTAGCCCTGAGGAATAACCGTACGGTTCATAAAAAAACCACCTTTCAGGTCACAGGATACGTTCGATTATACCATACTTGCCATAGAAAAAAAGTTTTTTTGCAATTTTTTTGATTTTTCAGAAGGAATTCTTCTTTTCGCGGCGTAATTTATATAGGCACCGCGCGGGAATGGCGGAATTGGCAGACGCGCATGATTCAGGTTCATGTGTTCTTAAGGACATGCAGGTTCAAGTCCTGTTTCCCGCACCAAAATCCGGACGAAAATTCGTCCGGATTTTCTTATTGTTCGTCCGATATGCCGAACGTTTGTCAACCTTACTTTGCAAATTCGTTCGAATTTATTCGCTCAAACGGACGTTTTTTCGCCCGAAAAAACCCACTCATGACACGACTCATGACACGGAAAACGGCAAAAGCAGCTCGAAGATCATGTCACAAAGATTTAATATTTCCGTATTCGCAGCAGAAATAAGGTGCTGCGTATTTTTTTCTGTTCGCTTGTCTGCTTCAAAAGACTGTCCTATAATGTTGATGCGGAATGTTTCAACTCCATTCTCAATCATGATGCAAGAGGAGGGCAAGTCAGCATGATCAGCAACTTTGAAGACTTCTGCCGGGAGCTGCATAGATGTGGCTTTTCCATGGGCGGGGGCAATGCCAAGGGAATTTTTGCGCTGATTGATTTTGACTGGCAGACGCAAAAAGCGCTGGACACACCTGTGCGCTGGCACTGCGGCGACCCGGAGATCGATCCCTGGGAGTGGCGCATGCGCGTGCTGGAGGAGCGGGACGACATCGCCTATGCCAAGGTGTTTTTCAAGACCAGTGGGTTTATCACAGAAGATTGGTATCCGTATTTCTATGCCGTCCGAAGAGATGGCGAGAGCCTGCTTGAAGCGTATGAAGATGGCAAAGTCAGTCGCACTGCAAAGAAAATCTACGAGATCGTTTCCGAGGAAGCCGTGGCGCTGCATGAGATCAAGTCCCTGGGAGGCTTTGGCAAGGAAGACAGATCCGCCTTTGACCGTGCGATGATTGAGCTGCAGATGGGCATGTACATCACCATGATTGGACGCAAACAGAAGAGAAGCCAATATGGTATTGAATACGGTTGGAACAGTACAGTATTCGCCACCGTGGAGGATTTCTGGTCTGAACGTGGGTGTGCAATCCCGGAACTAGACGCAGGGAAAAGCTATGAAAAGATCCGGCAGCAGATCCTGCGATTGAACCCGGCAGCAGAAGAAAAGACGATCCGGAAATTCATAATGGGGAAGTAGATACACGAAAAAGGGAGGACGCATTCACACGTCTTCCCTTTTGCATTGCCAAAAGGATTTCATTGAAACACGATTTCAAACGTTGTCCCCTTGTTTTCTGCGCTTTGCAGATGGATCGCGGCATGGTGCACCTGCGCTACATGCTTGACAATCGCCAAGCCCAGACCCGTTCCGCCCGTCTGCCGGGAGTGGCTTTTGTCCACCCGGTAGAAGCGTTCAAACACATGGGGCTGATGCTCCTCGGGAATGCCGATGCCTGTGTCGGATACGGTGCAGACCGTGCTGCCCTCCCGTTGGGTCAGCCTGATGGACACTCGGCCTTCTATCGGCGTGTACTTGATGGCATTGTCGATCAGGTTGTGGAACAGTTCTCTCAAAAGCGCCGGATAGCCCGTTACCGTCGCTTCGCAGCCCTCCAGCGTCAGGATGACTTTCTTCTCCCGGGCAATTGGCTGGAAGCTTTCCGTCAGGTCGCGCAGCAGCGGCAGCAGGGCAACGGGCTCCCTGGCCCCCAGCGTCTGCTTCTCATCCAGTATGGAAAGCTCCAGAATGTCGTTGACCAGCGCGACCAGCCGCTTGGCCTCGGAGCGGATTTTTCCGGCGAACGCCGGCACATCCTCCGCTTGAGCAATGCCGCTCTCAATGATCTCCGCATAGCCGGAGATGGAGGTAAGCGGCGTCTTCAGCTCGTGGGATACATTGGCGGTAAACTCGCGGCGGCTGGCCTCGGCCGCGTATTCGGCAGAGACGTCCAGCGCAAGCAACACCACGCCCCGCACCTTTCCATCACGAAGAACTGGGCTGGTAAAGATGCGGTAGGTTCTGTCCTCACGCATCAGAGTCATGTCGCTGCTTTGCCCCTGCCGGGCGGCGTGAAGGTTCTCCATCACGGAAGCATCCCGGCAGATGCTCAGAAAGTCCGCTTCGGGCGGCAGCTGATCCTGAACGCCGAAAATGCGGGCGGCGCTCTCGTTCAAGGAAAGAATCCGGCTCTCCCCATCCAGCAGCACCAGCCCCTCCTGCATGCTTTGCATAATGGCATTCAGGTCGGCATGGGCGCGGGAAAGATCACTGAGCTGGTCGCGGATCTGTCTGTGCTGCCTGTCCATGCGGGTCAGCAGAGGAGCCAGTTCGTCATAGGCTTCGTTTGTCAGCGGCACATCCAGATTCAGGCCATTGATGGGCCGCACGATCTTCTCCGCTGCTTTGCGGGCAATCACCAGCGAGAGGAGAACCACGGCCAGCAGCATGAGAAGTATTTCGGGGACAATGGCGATGAACACGCCCAGCACGGAGGAGCGGGTGCTGGCCAGACGCAGCACATGCCCGCGCTCCGTCCGCTGGGCATGGTAGAGCGTCACCTCGGAGAGCGTGTCGGAATAGCGGGTGCTTTCCCCCATGCCGGTGACAAGGGCGGACTGCACCTCCGGACGCTGGGCATGGCTGTCCATGCCTGCTTCATCGGCGGCGCTGTCATAGAGCACAGCGCCATCCGGTGCGATCAGGGTGATGCGGTTGGCGGAGGACAGCCCGTCCAAATACGCCGTACTGTCCTCCAGCGCATTCAGGGCGCGCACGATGTAGTCCGCCTCGGTACGCAGCTCTTGGGTGATGCGGTTTTCGTAGACCCGGTACAGCGTGCCTACCAGCAGCAGGGAAGCAAGCAGCAGCGCCAGCACGGCCGTCAACAGAATGCTGCGGAAGATTTTCCGGCTCACTGGACAGCACCTCCCAAGCGATAGCCCACGCCGCGCACCGTTTCTATCATGGCGCCGCAATCGCCCAGCTTGGCGCGCAGCGTCTGGATATGCACGTCCACCGTGCGGGTGCCTCCGGCGTAGCCCATGTCCCATACGCGGTCGAGCAGCTGCTCCCGGGTAAAGACTGCGCCGCGGTTCTCCATCAGCAGCGCAAGCAGCTCGTATTCCTTGAAGGTCAGCGCAATCTCTGCGCCATCGATCCATACCTGATGGGCGCGGCGGTTCATGCTCAGGCGGCCGCAGTGCAGTGCCTCCGGGGTCTCTTTGGCGGGAATGCGGCGCAGCCTCGCCCGGATGCGCGCCACCAGCTCCGCCATGCCGAAGGGCTTGGCGAGATAATCGTCCGCGCCGTAGTCCAGCCCCTGGACCTTGTCCATTTCGGTGCCTTTGGCCGTCAGCATGATAACGGGCACCTCCGCGGTCGGCGCATGCCTGCGCAGCCACCTCAGCAGCGACAGACCGTCCTCGCCTGGCAGCATGATATCCAGCAGCACCAGATCGGGAAGCTCAGAAGCAATGGCCGCACGAAAGGCATCGCCATCGGCAAAGCCTTTGCAGGGCAGGTTCATCTGGGTGAGGGTGTAGACCACCAGCTCGCGGATGTTATCATCATCTTCCACATAGTAGATCATGTGAGGAATACTCCTTTATGCCTGCCTGTGAGCGCGTATTCCACCCACTCGGCAATGTTCTGGGCATGGTCGCCGATGCGCTCATAATACTTGGCGATCATCAACAGATCCATGGCCTGGGAGCCGGCCTCCGAATGGCTGCGAATGAGTTCGATCAGCTCGTTCTTGACGGCAACAAACAGCTCGTCGATGGCGTCGTCCATGGCCATGACTTCCTGCGCCAGCGTCAGATCCTTGCGGACGTAGGCGTCCAGCGCGCCGGTCACCATGCGGATGGCGTTTTCCGCCATCTGGGGCAGGTGATCCAGCTGCCTGCGGCAAGGCTCCCCGGACAGGTAGATCACAATTTCGGAAATGTCGCTGGCCTGATCGCCGATGCGCTCCATGTCCGTGATCATTTTAAGCGCAGCGGAGATGAAACGCAAGTCCCTTGCCACGGGCTGCTGATGCAAAAGCAGCTTCAAGCAAAGCGCTTCAATATCCCGTTCCGCCTGATCCACCTCCCTGTCGGCGGCGATGGCACGTCTGGCTGCTTCCGCGTCCTGCGTGGCCAGCGCGGCAGTAGCGCTCTGGATGGCGCTTTCAATCAGCGTGCCCATCCGGAGCAGCTCGTGGTTGAGCGTCTGCAGCTGTTCATCAAAGCGGTTTCTCATCAGCCGAACCTCCCTGTGATATAGTCTTCCGTCCGTTTGTCAGCGGGCATGGAGAAGATTTTCGCGGTTTCATCATACTCGATCATCTCGCCCAGCAGGAAAAAGGCCGTCCGGTCAGAGATGCGCGCCGCCTGCTGCATGTTGTGGGTGACCATCACAATGGTGTATTGTTCTTTGAGCTGCAACGCCAGATCCTCGATTTTGCTGGTGGAAATGGGATCAAGCGCAGAGGTGGGCTCATCCATCAGGAGGACTTCTGGCTCCACGGCAAGCGCACGGGCGATGCACAGCCGCTGCTGCTGACCGCCGGACAGGCCCAGCGCATCCTTCTTCAGCCGGTCTTTGACCTCGTCCCAGATGGCGGCGCTGCGCAGGCTGCGTTCGATGATGTCATCCAACCGTGCCTTGGAATGAATCCCATGGGTGCGGGGGCCAAAGGCGACATTGTCGTAGATGCTCATAGGGAATGGATTGGGCTTTTGAAACACCATGCCCACCCGCTTGCGCAGCATGGCAGGCTCCATGCTGCGGTACACGTCCACGCCGTCCAGCAGCACATGGCCCTCCATCCGACAGCCCTCCACCAGATCGTTCATGCGGTTGAGGGTTTTCAGGAGGGTCGATTTGCCGCAGCCGCTGGGGCCGATGAAGGCGGTAATTTCATGTTCCTCAATGGCAAGATTCACGCCCTTCAAAGCCTGAAAGCTGCCGTAATACAGATTCAAATCCTGAACCTGAATTTTACTCATGTGCGTTTTCCTCCGATTCGTTTGGCGATGAGGGCGGACAGGCTGTTGATGACCAGCACCAGCATCAGCAGCACCACCGCCGTGGCATAGCTCTGATTCAGATAGAGCCCTTCCGTGGAAATGGTGTACATGTGCACCGCCAGCGTTCGGGTGGAATCCAGCAGGGAAGAGGGAACCTTCGCCACCGTGCCTGCGGTGTAGATTAAGGCTGCCGTTTCGCCCACAATGCGCCCGATGGCGAGAATCACGCCGCTCAGGATGCCGGGAACGGCAGCGGGCAGCACCACGCGAAAGGTGGTGCGCAGCCGCCCTGCGCCCAGCCCGAAGCAGCCTTCCCGGTAGCTGTCCGGCACTGCCAGCAGCGCTTCCTCCGTGGTGCGCATGATGGTGGGCAGCACCATGATGGAAAGCGTCAGCGCGCCGGAGAGGAGCGAAAGCCCCAGCTTCAGCTGCACCACAAAGCACAGGGAACCAAACAGGCCGTAGATGATGGAGGGAATTCCTGAAAGGGTTTCCGCCGTCATGCGCACCAGCTTCACCAGCCTGCTGCCGCGCCTGGCGTATTCCGTCAGCCAGATCGCAGCGCCAATGCCCAGCGGCACGCATACCAGCAGGGAAAGAAGGGTCATCAGCAGCGTATTGAGGATGGCGGGCGTCATGGAGACGTTGGTGGAGTTGTATTCCCACGCAAACAGCTCCGGGGTCAGGTTGGGTACGCCCTTGATGAGGATGTAGCCCACGATCAGCGCCAGCACGCCGATGGAAAACGCCGTGCCTGCATACACCGCCATGCGGTAGAGTCTTGCCTGCAGCTTGGCCATCAGCTTTTCCTCCTGAGGATGCTGGTCAGCATGTTGATCAGCAGAATGAACACAAACAGCACCACGGCCGTAGCGATGAGCGCCTCCCGGTGCAAATCGGTGGCATAGCCCATTTCCATGACGATGTTGCTGGTCAGGGTGCGCACGCCCTTGAGCAGCCCTTTGGGCATGGTGGTGCGGTTGCCGGCGACCATCATCACGGCGGTGGCTTCGCCGATGGCGCGGCCAATACCGAGGATGATTCCCGCCATCACGCCGGATCTGGCGGCGGGCAATACCACATGGAACACGCTGCGCTCATGGGTTGCGCCCAGCGCCAGCGCTCCTTCATAATAGGCGGCGGGAACAGCGTTCAGGGCGGACTCCGCCACGGTGATCATGGTGGGCAAGATCATCATGCCCAGCAGCACGCTGGCAGTCAGCAGGGAAGAACCCGTGCCGCCAAACAGATCGCGCACCAGCGGCACCATGACCACCAGCCCAAAGAAGCCATACACCACGGACGGAATCCCGGCCAGCAGCTGCACGGCGGGGCACAGGACTTTCGCGGCTTTGTCGGAAGCAAACCGCGACAGGAAAACAGCCGTCATCAGTCCGGCAGGAACGCCCACAATCAGCGCGCCTGCCGTGACATACACAGAGCCCAGGATAAAGGGCAGGACGCCAAATATCTCCTGACCGGGCTTCCATTTCTCCCCTGAAAGGAAATCCCACACGCCTATTTTGATCATGCCGGGAATGCCGTTTGCAAACAGGAACACGCAGATTAGCGCCACTGCCAGAATCGAAACAAGGGCGGTGAAGGTAAACAGGCATCTGGCTGCGCCTTCGCGGAGCCTGTTGGACCTTCCTTTTGTTTTTTGCCCAAAGAGGCCGAGGAAGCCCTCGGCCCGGTGGCGATGCACCTTATTCATTCACTTCGCTCCAGTCGGTGATTTCACCCATGTAGATGCCGCGCACCTGCTCGGTGGTCAGCGTTTCAACAGGATTGTCAGGGCTGACGATGACGGCAATGCCGTCCAGCGCGATCACCTGGGGAACCAGACCGGCTTCCAGCTCGCTTTCCTTGAGTTCGCGGGAAGCCATGCCGATGTCACACACGCCGTCCAGGGCAGCGGTCATGCCGGAGGTGGAATCGGTCTGCTGCAGTTCGATTTCCACATGAGCGTTGATGGCTTCATAGGCTTCCTTCAGCTTTTCCATCACCGGGGTCACGGAGGAGGAGCCGGAGATCACGATCTTGCCGCTTGCCTTTCCGCCTTCAAACGCAGCGGCTTCCGCACTGACGGCGATGTAGCCGTTTTCTTCAATCACAGCCTGTCCCTCAGCGCTGAGGATAAAGGCGATGAAGTCCGCCGCGGCTTCGCTCACCTCGGCTTTGGTGGCGATGTTGAATGGGCGGGATACCTTGTAAGCTCCGGTCTTGATGTTTTCCACAGTGGCTTCTGCGCCGTCAATCTGGACCGCCTTCACGGTTTCATTGAGTGAGCCCAGACTGATGTAGCCGATGGCGTTGTCGTTGCCGGCCACGCTGGTCATCATGACGGAGGTGGAGTTGGTGATGTCACAGTCCTCGGTGGTGTGGTCGATCTTCACGCCTTCCTCGTTCTTCTGCTCGATGCCGAACAGCTCGATGAACGCGCCGCGGGTACCGGAGCCATCCTCGCGGGAGATGACGTTGATTTCCTCCGCCGCGGCAAAAGCGGCGGTGGTCATCAGGATCAGGGACAAGAGCATGGAAATGATCTTCTTCATAATGATTACCTTCCTTTCTGTGGTTCGTACCGTTCCCGGTACGATTGGCATGATAAGGCAGGCATGTTATGAACGAATACCGGAAAGATCAAAAGTATGTAAAACAAAAACGGAACCAACTGCGCAAGGATGCGAACATAGGATTAGAATTTTCTTAGTTGCGGTTTTGCTGTTGAAACCTCCCGCGTATTTTGCTATACTACAGCCGTTGCACGATTCGTATCAGGCAGAGTAGCGCAGACTTCATCACTATACCTCCTCAATTTTTTATTTTTCCAAAGACATCAAAAGAATTGTATAAGGATGCGGGTTCTCGTTTGCAGTATCACGTGAGTTAATCCAGTCTTCCATAGTAAGGCGGAGCTTCGAAAGAAGCTCCGCTGGAAATGATCGATTATGGAATATGCAAAATATCATTGCAAATGACAATAGTGCTAGAAGCAGGACTACTGCATATGTGCTCAATGAGTTGCTCATACTCGATTCTACTAATACGGAAACAAATATCCTCCATTTGAAAAAACGACTTCATCACGAGCGCTTTTCCCCATGTGGATTTTATGCCTGAAGAGTCAAGCGAATGCGATGATAACAGAACATATAGATTGGCTTTATGATCTCCGATAAGGTAAACAAAGTGTATATCATTCCAAGAAGTAAAAACGCTCTGCTTCCTTAAGTAACTATCTCGCTTTATCCCATTTGCACAAAAAGTCACACATACACTTGTCCACATTAGCAGCCAATGTATAATGAACCCAAGAAGCATGGTGCTAAAGAAAAAAAGAAGCTTTTGAGATAGTACAGCAACTGCAAAAAACGCAATGGCAGCTACCAGCATAATGCAAAAAGCAAGAATAATCAAGACCCAATACTGCGCATACGGAAAAAAACGATGCTCTTTGACTGGTTCAGCAATCATATGTTCCGGTCCATTCACTATTTATTCCTCCATCATAATCATCTTGTACTTCTTGAGTTGATGTCGGATAATCACACCCGTTGACACAAGAACCGACGCTTCTGCGGCAACGATAGTACTGCCGATTGCCGTAACAGTCGATTCTTTTGTGCCTTCTAAAGTCGGTACTGCTGCACCAATAGCCGTGGTTGTTGCTGTTTCAAACATGCGATCAACATCAAGTTCAAAGTCGTTTACAGTGCCTTGTTCGATATAGTGAGCACCAACTTGAACACCCACGTCAATAAGGCCACCAGCCAAAAAGCCACCACCAGCAGCAACAATAGTGCTGGATATCTTCAAACCACCGATCATAACTGCCGGAGCAAAGTATCCAATCGCTGCTGCTGCTGCACCAGTAAGCATTCCCTCAATTGCACCTTCAATGATATCACCGGTGTCTCCTCCATCGCATGCTGCGATATATGCTCCTGTACCTGCACCAACCAAAGCACTTACGCCAATAAAGATTAGAGCAGATAAAAAGAGCTCGCCAGAAGGATCAGAGAACATGCTGGGATTGTTTCTGCAATAAATGAATGGGTTTCCACAAAGTGGACTATAATCAGTAGCTACATACTTATCAGTATTAACAAAACGACACATTCTTGCACAATAGTATCGATTGTTAAGATAATACAGCCCAGTCTCCTCGTCATATACATACCCGCGATACCTAAAGGGCTGGATCGTGCCCAGCGTGCTGGCAAGGGTACCAGTCTTGCTAATCGGCTTGCCCCAAGCATCGTAAGTATAAGATACCATTTTGGTGCCGTTGCTGTCAACCAGACCGATGACGTCGCCCTGCAGGTTGTACAGGTAGGCGTAGGCAGTACCATTGAAGATTACCACAGCAGGCTTGTTCTGCGCATCGTAGAAGAAGTGCAGGTTGTTGCTGCCATCGGACATATGTACAATGTTCTTGCCGTGCAGGGTGTAGTTGGTCGCCTTGTAGCCAATGTCGCCCGTAGCGTCATCGTAGTACATGCGGGTCTTCTTGGTGCGCAGACCGTTTTCGTTGTACTCGAAGGTGATCTCATCGTAACCCTGTTCACCAAACTCACCCTTGTACATGGCGCGCATCTGACGGCCACCAATCCAGGTGTAGTTCCAGGTGCCGTCGTTGGTAGGATTGCCGATCTCGTCGTAGGTGATGGTCTGGCCGTTGAACGCAGTCAGCTTGTCCTTCCAGTTGGTATCACCGTAGGTAAAGG
>JAGBBE010000075.1 GCA_017938645.1 Clostridia bacterium | reverse complement strand
CGCTTTTTCTTGCAAAGCAGGATATCTTTGCTATAATAAAGCCATCGCCCATTTCGCCTTCGATTTCAGCGCGCGGAACCAGCGCGGCCACGGAGTCGATAACCACGATGTCCACCGCGCCGGAGCGCACGAGAGCTTCGCAGATTTCGAGGGCCTGCTCGCCGGTGTCGGGCTGGGAGATGTAGAGCTCATCGATGTTCACGCCCAGCTTCTTGGCATAGACGGGATCGAGGGCATGCTCGGCGTCGATGAACGCAGCCACGCCGCCCAGCTTCTGGGCCTCGGCCACGCAGTGCAGCGCAACGGTGGTTTTGCCGGAGGATTCCGGTCCGTAGATCTCCACGATGCGGCCGCGGGGCAGACCGCCCACGCCCAGCGCCATGTCCAGATCCAGACAGCCGGTGGAAATGACCTGCAGGTTCTGGTCGGCCACGGCGTCGGAGAACTTCATTACGCTTCCCTTGCCGTAGGTCTTGTTCAGCTGGCTCAGCGCGCTTTCCAGCGCCTTCATTTTGGCTTCACGAACGTCGTCGGCCTTTGCGCCGATATCCTTTTTGACGGCTTCCTTCTTGGCCATGATGGATTGCACCTCTTTCGTTTATGGATGATGTTTCATAAGACAGTCCAGCGCCATATCCAGCGCATGCGCGACGGATTGTTCGCGTACGCTCTGGCGGTCGCCGGTAAAATGGCATTCCTCCGCGCACGTTTCCTGCGCGCAGCTTACGCCGATAAAGACGGTTCCAACCGGGGTTTCGGGCGTGCCGCCCGTGGGGCCCGCGACGCCTGTGGCGCTCACGGCGATGTCCGCGCCAAGGAGCTTTCGCGCGCCTTCGGCCATCTGGCAGGCGCATGCGGCGCTGACGACGCCGTGGGTGTCGATGATTTGCGGATCAACGCCCAGCACCTCGCACTTGATGCGCGTGTCGTAGGAGACGATCCCGCCCATGAGCACCGCGCTTGCGCCGCTGACGTCGGCAACGGCTGAGGCGATGAGCCCGGCGGTCAGGCTTTCGGCTGTGGCAAGGGTCCGTCCGCGCTGGGAAAACAGGCGGACGATTTCGGAGGCACGATCAGCCATGGAGAACCTCTTTGTTCTTGATCAGATAGTCCGCGCCGCTCCACAGGGTCATCGCCAGCGCCGCGATCTGCGTGGGAATCAGCAGCCAGTAGGCCAGATAGTGCAGAAGCGGGAACTGCGCAAGATAGACCAGATGGGTGATGATCATCGTCATCTGACAGGCGGTTTTGATCTTGCCGAGCTTGCCGGCGGCGATCACTTTGCCCTGCTCCACAGCCACCAGACGCAGGCCGTCCACCGCGATTTCGCGGAAGAGCACGGCCACCACGATCCACGCGGGCAGGATGTCGTGCCAGGAGATCATGGCCATGGTGGACAGCACCAGCAGCTTGTCGGCCACGGGGTCGATAAACTTGCCGAAGTTGGTCACGAGGTTGTATTTGCGGGCGATATGGCCGTCCACAAAATCGGTGATGGAGGCAAAAATGAACAGGAACAGCGCGACATACATCGTCCAGCCGAGGTTGTTCAGCGCCAGAAGCAGCGTGATCACCGGCACGCTTGCGATGCGGATCAGAGACAAACGATTGGGCCAGTTCATAGCTTTTCTCCTGTCAGGTCGTAGATATCGGCTTCGGTGATGCGCACCTCGATGAAGCCGCCGATGTCGTTTTCATCCGCACCGAGAACGCGGATTTCGCCGTCAGTGTCCGGGGCCTCCTGTGCGCTGCGGCCGATGCCGACGATTTCGCCGGTTTCCTCGTCGTACTGCACGGACTCGATGAGCACTTTTTCAATGGTTCCCAGGCGCAGCTGGTTGCGCTTGAGCGAAATGGCCTGCTGGGCGCGCATGAGAACATCCAGACGCGCATCCTTGATTTCGTCGTCGATCTGGCCGGGCATGACGGCTGCGGGCGTGTCCTCCTCAGCCGAATAGGCGAATGCGCCCAAACGGTCAAACTCGATGTCGCGGATGAAGTCCATGAGGGTATCAAACTGCTCCTGCGTTTCTCCCGGGAAGCCGGTGATGAACGTGGTGCGCAGAGTGAAACCCATTTCGCGCGCTTTTTTGAGCAGCGCGCGGGTCTTTTCCATATCGCCGCGGCGGTTCATGCGGCGCAGAAGATCCGGGTCGGCATGCTGAAGGGGCAGATCGAGGTACTTGCAGATGTTGGGGCGCGAGGCCATGGCGTCCAGCAGCTCCTGATCCACCTCGTCCGGATAGCAGTACAGAACGCGCAGCCATTCCACACCCGGAATGTCTGCGGCGCGCACCATCAGTTCCGGCAGCAGGGATTTGCCGCAGCGGTCGATGCCAAAGCGCGAGGTATCCTGCGCCACCAGCACGTGCTCGCGCACGCCCTGTTCGGCCAGCGTGCGGATTTCTTCCAATACATCTTCGATATCGCGGCTGCGGAAGCCTCCGCGGATGAGCGGAATCGCGCAGTAGGTGCAGCGGTTGTCGCAGCCGTCTGCAATGCGGATATAGGCGGTGTAGGGCGCGGTGGTCAGCACGCGGTCGCCCACGAGGATGTTCGCGTTGGGAGCGCAGTAGCTGGGACGCTTGCCCCCAAGCGCCTCTTCGATGGCCTCGGGCAGCTTTTCGTACTGGCTTACGCCCAGCAGCAGATCCACCTCGGGCATGTCATTGAGGATGGCGTCCTCATAGCGCTGCACCAGACAGCCGGTGGCCACCAGCAGCCTGCAGCGGCCGTTTTCCTTGTATTCTGCCAAAGACAGAAGAGTATCGATCGATTCCTGCTTGGCCGGGTCAATAAAGCCGCAGGTATTGACAATGAGAATCTCCGCATCGCGCTCGTCGGCCACGATCTCGTAGCCCGCCTTGCGCAGGATGCCCAGCATCAGTTCCGTGTCCACACGGTTTTTGCTGCATCCCAGCGAAACGACGCCGACAGTCATCAACGAAGCATTCCTCCTAATCAGAAAAATCCTGTTTCACAATACGCACATACGTTTGTGTCCAACTTTCATTCTATCACATTTCGCCCCAAAACACAACGTTTGACCGCCCGCGGTTCTTCCCGGGACGGGACTGCTGGCTGGCAAATGTCAAAAGCGGTGCTTTCCTGTCCGCAGATGCAGATTTTTGTAAAAATTGGTTTGTATCCAGTATCCATCGCGCTTGACAGCGGCAAATCCTCGTACTAAAATAAAAAAGACAAAAGAAATACAGGAGGCGATATCATGAGCGTCATGTCCCTTGGTCCTGCGGTGGAAAGCAAGCCAATCCGCGAAATTGCATACGAAACGCTCAAGCACGCCATTATCACCGGCGAGCTGCCTGCCGGCTCCCGCATTGTAGAAACCGAATATGCCGAGCGCATGCACATCAGCCGCACGCCGCTTCGTGAAGCGCTGCGCAAGCTGGAGCGCGACGGTCTGGTGGAGTATATGCTCCGCCGCGGCGTTGTGGTGCGCGCCTTTACCATTTCCGACGTGGAGGAGATCTACACCATCCGCAACTGTCTGGAAATGCTGACCCTGCCCGCCATCATTCAGAACGCCACGGAGAATGACATCAAAAACCTCCGCGCGCTGCTTGACGAGATGGATCCGCTCACCGAAAACGGCGACATCGCCAATCTCTCTCCCCGTGCGCGCTCCTTCCACACCGCGCTCACGGCCATTTCCGGCCAGAAGCGCATCATCCGCGCCATCGAGGGTCAGGACGAGTACATCACCCGCTTCTCCGCCCTGTCCATCGCCAAGGAGGACCGCCGCGCCGCCGCGCATCAGGAGCATCACCGCCTGGTGGACTACGTGGAAGCCCGCGACCTTGCCAAGTTCGAGGAGCTCATGCGCCGCCACATCGAGCGCAGCAAGGAAACCTGCCTGCGCGCGCTTGAAGAAAGCAAACTGCGCTACAACGGCTGAGCCGTGCGTCGGCAAAGCCGCCGGATACGAATGAGAGTCAGAGGGGCTGCGGCCCCTCTGACAACTCCCATTTAAAGAAAGAAGGTACCGCCAATGACCTGGGATCTTTCCGTATTCTACAAGGGTTTTGACGACCCGCAGATCCGTGAGGACATCAACGTTATCAAGTCCATGCTGGAAGGCGTGGAGGAGATGATGAGCAAGGAAGAATCCGCCAAGGAAAAGCTCGAAGCCATCATCCGCTTCGAAGAAAAGAGCGGCACGCTCCTCAACCGCATCATGATGTTCGGCCACCTGACGCTGGCTGCCGACAACACCAACAAGGAAGCCCTGCGCCTGATGGACGAAATGGGCATGCTGATGGTGGACGTGAAGCTGGCCTCCAGCCGCTTTGGCCGCTATGTGGGCAGCATTGAGAACCTCGAAGAGGTCATCGCCTCCTCCGAAGTGCTTCAGAAGAACGACTTCTATCTGCGCGAGGAAGCCGAGCACGCCCGTCACATGGTGCCTGCCGAGATGGAAAAGTCGCTGCTTAAGATGAGCCTCAACGGCGGCGACGCATGGGCCAAGCTGAAGGATCGCCTCATGGGAACCCTCACCTGCGAACTCAACGGAAAGAGCTATCCGCTGCCCGCTGTGCGCGGCATGGCGTATGATCCCGATCCCGAGGTGCGCAAGGCCGCTTACGAAAGCGAGCTCAACAGCTACAAGAAGGTGCAGGATGCCATGGCCTACGCCATCAGCTGCATCAAGGGCGAGTGCATCACGCTTTGCGAGCTCAAGGGTTATTCCGATCCCCTCAGCCAGCAGCTGGCCGAGAGCCGCATGGATCACGAAACCCTCGACGCCATGTGGACCGCCATCCGCGAATACCTGCCCCATTTCCGCCGCTACATGCGCCGCAAGGCCGAGCTGCTCGGCCACAAGAACGGCCTGCCGTTCTACGATCTCTTCGCTCCCATGGGCGAAAGCTCCAAGACCTACACCATTGAGGAAGCCCGCGAGCTGCTGGTGAAGACCTTCAACGAGATCAACCCCGAGATGGGCGCTTTCATCGACAATGCCTTTGCCGAGCGCTGGATCGACGTTTATCCCCGCGAAGGCAAGCAGGGCGGCGCGTTCTGCTCCGGCAACTATGAGAAGAATCTCAGCCGCGTGCTGACCAACTTCATGGGCTCCTTCTCCGACGTGTGCACCCTCGCTCACGAGCTCGGCCATGCCTGGCACAACCGCTGCCTGCAGGTCAAGCCCCAGCTGATGTGCCACTATCCGATGCCTCTGGCGGAGACGGCCTCCATCTTCAACGAAACCTTGCTTATGCACATCGTGCGCAAGAACGCCGACGAGCAGACCAGGTTCACCCTGCTGGAAAGCGTTCTGCAGGACGCCACCCAGACCATCGTGGACATCTACAGCCGCTTCCTGTTTGAAAGCGCCCTGTTCGAGGCCCGCAAGACCCATATTCCCACCGCCGACGAGCTCAACCAGATGATGCTGGACGCTCAGGAAGGCGCGTACGGCGAGGGCCTGGATCCCGAAAAGCGCAACTCCGGCATGTGGGTGTGCAAGGGTCATTACTACTATAACTCCCGTCACTTCTACAACTTCCCCTATGCGTTCGGCCACCTGTTCGGCCTGGGCGTGTTCAAGAAGTATCAGGAGGAGGGCGCTTCCTTCCTGCCCAAGTACAACGCCCTGCTCGCATCCTGCGGCTCCGACACCATTCCCAACGTCTGTGCCAGCGTAGGCATCGACGTACGCAGCGCCGATTACTGGCGCAGCGCGCTGGAGGTGCTCCGCGCCGAGGTGGATGAGTTCATCCGCATCACTGAGGACATGCTGTAATGGCATCCGTTCTTCATGGCGCGCCGTGGCTTTCGGCCATGGCGCGCATTTTTGATCAGGCCGGAGGCGAACTGTACGTGGTGGGCGGCGGCGTTCGCAATCCGCTGATGGGGCTGCCTCTGTCCGACGTGGACGTGTGCGGCCCGCTGAAGCCTGAGGAGGTCTGCGCCCTGTGCGAGGGTACGCAGGTGCAGGCGCATCTGCGCGCGGCGCACTTCGGCACGGTTGAACTGCACATCGCCGACGAAACCGGCCGCCACATGGCCGAGTACACCACATGGCGCGAGGACAGCTACCGCTGCGGCCACAAGCCCGAAAGCGTGAAGTTCACCGACGATATCCGCGTGGACGCCAGACGGCGCGACTTCAGCGTAAACGCGCTCTACCGCCGGGTGCATGACGGCTGGGTGGAGGATGTCATCGATCCCACGGGCGGACTGGAGCATTTGCGTCAGGGCATCCTGCACACGGTCACGGACGATCCCGATCAGGTGCTCAAGGACGACGGACTGCGGATTCTGCGCGCCGCACGCTTTCAGGCCGAGCTGGATCTGGAACCGACGCCGGCGCTGATGGACAGCCTGCGCCGCTATGCGCATCTGCTGCGCGACATCGCGCCCGAACGATTGCGCGATGAACTTGGCAAAACGCTCATGGCCGACCTGCGCTATCCGCAGCTGGCGAGAAAACGTCCGGCGACGCTGAGCGGACTGCGTACCATTGATGAAATCAGCGCGTGGCCGTATCTGCTCCATGAGGTTCCGTGGGATGAAAACGACGGCTGGGCGCTCAGCCGCTTTCCGGCAGAGCTTCCGCTGCGCATGGCGCTTTTGATGCGCAGCTGCGATCCCGACGATGCGCGGAAAATGATGCTTGACATGCGCTTTTCCCAGCGCGACGCCGCAAAGACCGCCGCCTGCATCGGCGCGATGCAGCAGCTCTCTGCACCGCCGCGCGTGCTGGCCGGACTGGGCATGGAAGCGCTTCAGGGCGCGCTGGGCGTGTTCCGCGCGCTGAATGACCATGCGATGCAGTGCGCCGTGATGCGCGCCATCTCATCGCTGGAAGGCAAGCCGCTCTCGCTCAGGGAACTGGCCATTACCGGCAACGACCTGAAGCCGCTGTTTGAGCAAACCGGCCGTCCTCTGCGCGAAATGGGACAGCTCCTTGACCACCTGTGGACGGAGGTTCTCGAAAACCGTCTTGAAAACAAACGCGACGCGCTCCTGGCAGCCGCCAAAAACCGCTGACCGATCCACGGCCAGCGGGTTTTTGATCTTCCGATCACATCTGCGGTCTGAAGAGTCAAAACCAACCACCGTCCGCCAAGCCCCGCGAAGCGGTGAATGGGTCAAGGGCGAAGCCCTTGCACTGCCCCTGCTGGTGGATTTTTGGACGGATTTTGCAAAAGCCGAAGGTTATATAGAAAAAATGAAAAAATATTCGGAAATTTATTGCAATTGTGGGCTGCAGAGGGTATACTGTGTGTGTTTCATTTTCCTGAAGCAACAGAAACGGAGTGAAGGTTTTTATGGAGAATCTCAAGCTCGTCTATACCGGCAAGACCAAGAACGTTTATGCTCTGGATAACGGCAACTGCCTGCTCAAGTTCAAGGACGACTGCACCGGCAAGGACGGCGTGTTCGATCCCGGCGAGAATTCCGTTGGACTGACCATCGAAGGCGTGGGCGACGTGAACCTGCGCATGTCCATCTATTATTTTGAAAAAATCAACGCTGCCGGCATCCGCACCCACTATGTGAGCGCTGACCTGAACAACACCACCATGGAAGTGCTGGCCGCCAAGCCCTTCGGCCATGGCCTCGAGGTCATCTGCCGCCATAAGGCTGTGGGCAGCTTCATCCGCCGCTATGGCGCTTACATCGAAAGCGGCGCCGATCTGCCTGCCTATGTTGAAATGACCTTCAAGGATGACGCCAAGGGCGATCCGCTGGTCACCAAGGACGCGCTGGCTGCGCTGGGCGTGATGACCGAGGAGCAGTACGACACCATCAAGGACATGACCCAGAAGATCACTCAGATCGTGGCCGACGACCTGAAGGAAAAGGGCCTGATCCTCTACGACATCAAGTTCGAGTACGGCTACGACGCCGAGGGCAACGTGATGCTCATCGACGAGATCGCCTCCGGCAACATGCGCGTGTACAAGGACGGCGAGTACATCGACCCGATGACTCTTTCCAAGCTGTTCTTTGAGAAGTGATCCATAAAGGCGGACAAAGGTCCGCCTTTTTCAAAATACGCCACAGGAGGACCGAACTATGGGCGGTTTTTTCGGAGTAACGTCCCGGCGCAACTGCATTCTGGACGTTTTCTTCGGCACGGACTACCATTCCCATCTGGGCACGCGCCGCGGCGGCATGGCCGCCTTTGACCCTGAACGGGGTATGCAGCGTGAAATCCATAACATTGAGAATGCTCCCTTCCGCACCAAATTCGAGCACATTCTGGACACCATGTCCGGCTGCGCCGCCATTGGCTGCATCAGCGATCAGGATCCGCAGCCGCTGCTGATCCGATCCAATCTGGGCACTTATGCCATCTCCACCATTGGCATCATCAACAACGCCGAAGCGCTGATGAAGCAGTATCTGGCCTTCTCCGGCGGACATTTCGACGCCATGACCGGCGGACGCGTGAACGCCAACGAGATCATCGCCGCGATGATTGATCAGAAAAGCTCCTTTGCCGAGGGCATTCGCTTTGCCCAGAGCGTGATTGACGGAACCGCATCCATCCTCATCCTCAAGGATGACGGGCATCTCATCGCCGCACGCGACAAGCTGGGCCGCATTCCCGTGCTTCTGGGCAAGGACGAGGACGGCTACTGCGTCACGTTTGAATCCTTCGCTTCCATGAAGCTGGACTATCAGTACGTGCGCGACCTGGGCCCCGGCGAGATCGTTGAGCTCTCGCCCGACAGCGTGGAGGTGCTCCAGCAGCCCGGCAAGGAGATGAAAATCTGCGCCTTCCTCTGGTCGTACTACGGCTATCCCACCTCCAGCTACGAGGGCCGCAACGTCGAGGTCATGCGCTGCCGCAACGGCGAGATCATGGCCAAGGCCGATGAGGAGAAGGGGCTTGCACAGGATATCGACTACGTATGCGGTGTTCCGGATTCCGGCACGCCCCACGCCATCGGCTATGCCAACGCCTGCTCCAAGCCTTTTGCGCGTCCCTTCATCAAGTACACGCCCACCTGGCCGCGCTCCTTTATGCCCTCCAACCAGCGCGAGCGCAACATGGTGGCCAAAATGAAGCAGATTCCCGTGCACGAGCTCATCAAGGACAAAAAGCTCCTCTTCGTGGATGACAGCATCGTGCGCGGCACGCAGCTGCGCGAAACCGTCGATTTCCTCTACGAGAACGGCGCAAAGGAAGTGCACATCCGGTCTGCCTGCCCGCCCATTCTGTACGGCTGCAAGTACCTCAACTTCTCGCGCTCCAACAACGACTCCGATCTTCTGGCACGCGCCGTCATCCATGAGCTTGAGGGCGACGAGGGGCTGAAGCACCTTGACGAATACGCAGACGGCTCCACTGAGCGAGGACGCCGCATGCGTGAAGCCATCTGCGAAAGGCTTCACTTCTCCTCGCTTGAATACCAGTCTCTTGAGGGCATCTTCGAATCCATCAATCTCCCGCCCTGCAAGGTCTGCACCTACTGCTGGACCGGTAAAGGCTGATTGAAAAAAGCAGCGTTCCTTGTTTGAAGGAACGCTGCTTCTTTCTGTTAAGGGGATAGGGGAATGTCCGGTTTTTCTTTGCGGAATGGCGCGGTGAGTTTCTGCAGACGCCGGCGTCGGCGCTCTTTGGCCTCCAGACGTTCGCCAAGGTCGCGCGCGCCTACGCCGTAGACCAGGTAGAGAATCACGCCCGAAACGATCATGATGAATACGGTCGATGCGCAGCGGCGGCCGGAGGCATTCACGTTGTAGCCGTCGCGTCCTTCCTCGGCGCACATGTTCTGGATGACCATGGCGTAGGACTTTCCGTAGCTGGAATGGAACGTCGCCGACATGTCGTACTCGGTGAACAGGGCGTTGAAGTTCAGCGCGAATACGGCCAGAACGCTGGGCAGGATAATGGGGAGCTTGACTTTTATAAAGGTCAGGAATCCGCTTGCGCCAAGGTTGCGGGCTGCGTCTTCCAGCTCCTCGTCGATGGCGTAGAAGGCGGCCTTGATCATGCGCAGGGCAAAGGGCAGCTTGACCACCGTGTAGGCCATTACAATGAGGAAGCGAACGTTTTCCCTCATGTACAGGTTCTGTCCGAAGACGTACCACACGTCGCTGGAGTTGAAGAACGTGCGGTAGGAGTAGCAGATGAGGATCGTGGGCAGAAGCCACGGGAACAAGAGGCTGTACTCCAGCACCACGCCGCGCTTTTTGCCCTTGTTTTTGAAGATGTAGTTGACCGCGACCACCACGATGACGCAGGCCAGCGCCGCTGCGATGGCGGAAAGCACGAAGCTCAACCGGATGCCGCCCACCGTGTCGGGGTTGGCGAACAGGCCGGAGATGGAATCCTCGCGGATGCGGATTTTACCGCGGTTGGTCATGAACTCATAGTCCTGCGCGCCGAAGAAGTTGATCAGCGTGAACTGGTCGAGGCTGAACGTCTTGGTGCGGATGGCAGGATAGTTCTGGAACGCGAAGAGCACAATCATCACAACCGGGGTCATGTACACGATGAAGAGCACGTAGGCGTAGATGTGCGCCAGCACATTGGCCACGGGATTGTCGATCTTCTGCTTAACGAGCTTGGCCTTGGTCTTGCTGACGCTGAGGTAGTGACCCTTGCGCTCGTAGTTGCTGAGGATCGTGAGCAGGATGATGGTGAACAGCGCCAGAATGATCGACAAAAGCGCTGCGCGCGCCTGCGGGAAGGCCTCGTCCGCGATGGACGATCCGGCCAGACGAACGATTTCGGGGTTGATGGAGTCATAGCCCAAAAGCGTCGGAGCGCTCATAGCGCACAGACCGGTGATGAAGGTCATGACGGTGAGAGAGAACATGGTGGGGATGAGGGTCGGGAAAACGACCTTCAAAAGCACCTTGAAGGGCTTTGCGCCCATATTGCGGGCGGCCTCGACGGTGTTGTAGTCGATGCCGCGGATGGCGTTGCGCAAAAACAGCATGTGGTTGGACGTACACGCAAACGTCATCGTGAACAGAACCGCGTTGAAGCCTGTGAACCAGTTCTTGTTCATATTGGGGAAGATGCTGAGAAGCCAGCTGGTGAGGATGCCGTCGGAATCATACAGGAACAGGTAACCCGTAACCAGCGCCACGCCGGAGTAAACCAGCGTGGTCATGTAGCCGAGGCGGAGGATTTTCGCGCCCTTGATTTCGAAGTATTCGGTCAGAAGCACGATGCTCACGCCGACCACGTTGACCGTGACCACCAGATACAGCGCCAGCTTCAGCGAATTCCACACGAAGCGCGGCATGTTGCCCGCAAAGAAGAAGCGGATCACCGCCAGAGGATCCACTTCGCCGGCGGTGTTGGTGGCGGTAAAGATCTGCGTAAGGGTATTCAGACACGGCAGCAGCATGAATCCGAAGAACAGATACACGAAGAAGGCCGTGCCGAATACCTTCCACAAAAGGGAGGGTTTCAGCCATGCAGGAGCCTTTTTCATTCAGCCCGCCTCCTTACTGCCTGGAATAGCTCATCACGTCGGCCTTGTGGATGCCTACAGTTACCTTTTCGCCCGGCTCGTAGATGCTGATGCCGTCGTTCTTTTCGATCACCTTGAGGATCTGGGCGCCGGTATTGATGTAGTACTTGATGTACAGGCCGTAATATTCGCGGCTTTCGATGACGCCTTCGGTCTGGACTTCATCCGCCTCAGCCGGACGGTTCACGCGCAGGCGCTCCAGACGCACGAAGTGGTTTTCGCCTTCCGGCAGCTCCATCTTTTTGGCCAGATCGGTTTCGATGCGGTTGATATCGCCGATGAAGTTGCACACAAACTCGGTTTTGGAGTGGTTGTACACCTCGTTGGGCGTGCCGATCTGCTCGATGAAGCCCTTGTTGAACACCGCGATGCGGTCGGAGAGGGTCAGCGCCTCCTCCTGATCGTGGGTGACGTAGATGGTGGTGATGCCGAAGTCTTTCTGCATCTTCTTCAGCTCGTTGCGCAGCTGCACACGCAGTTTGGCGTCGAGGTTGGAAAGCGGCTCGTCCATGCAGATGATGGCGGGGCCGGTGACGAGTGCGCGGGCGATGGCCACGCGCTGCTGCTGTCCGCCGGAAAGCTGGCTGACGGCCTTCTTGAGCTGCTCGTCGGAAAGGTCGACCTTCTTTGCGATGGCGCGCACCTTTTCATCGATCTCGTTCTTTTTGAGCTTCTTGACCTTGAGGCCGAAGGCGATGTTGTCATACACCGTCATGGTGGGGAAGAGCGCGTAGGATTGGAACACGATGCCGATGTTGCGCTCCTCAATCGGCACATGGGTGATATCGACGTTGTTGACGTTCACCGTGCCGGAAACCGGCTCAATGAAACCCGTAATGGTACGCAGCGTCGTGGTCTTGCCGCAGCCGGAGGGCCCGAGGAACGTAAAGAACTCGCCCTCCCTGACGTCCACGTTGATATCATGCAGGGCTTCAAAATCTCCGAATTTGACGACGATGTTTTTCAGTTCGATCATGAGGATCTTTCCTTCCTGTGAGGAATGGGTTTTGTCATTTGCAGAGGCGCATCTGTGTATGCGAGGCCACACACAGATGCGCCCCTACAAGCCAATCTGAATATCTGATCATGCAAGCGAGCTCCGACTCCGGTGCTGTGCACGGGTCAAGGGCGAAGCCCTTGAAAAGGCGGGCCCGAGTAGATCAGGCCCGCCGCAGTGGATGGTTGGATGATTACTGCGCCTTCTGAGTCAGCACGGCCCAGTCGAGGTTATCCCAGTCGGGCTCGGCGGGAGCAGCAGAGTTGTCGGCCCAGTAGAAGCCGAGGTTGGTCATGATGTTGGTCCACTCGCTGGAGTGAGCGCCCACGTACTCGGCGTAGGTCATGTCGGTGCCTTCCACCTTGTTGAGGGCGAAGTTCTTCAGGGTGTAGATCTCGGGGATGTCTTCGCCGTAGATCTCAGCCACAGCGCCGGCGTTGCAGGGGAAGGAGTCGAACTCGTCAGCCCAGGCAGCCTGGGTCTCGGCGGAGCCAAACCACTCAGCGAAAGCCTTCACGGCCTCGGTCTCTTCCTCGGTGCGGCCTTCACGGTCCAGCACGCCCAGGTACTCGGCGATGTAGTAGGTGCCGTTGGCGATGTCAACCAGCGCCCAGTTTTCGGGCTCAAGAGCGCCTACGAGGGGATTGTCGGAGCCGGAAGCGGCGTCGTCAACCTTGCCGTAGAGAGAGGAGGAGTAGAAGGTGGAAACCTGCACTTCGCCGCGGTTGAGGGGATCGAAGCCGTAGCTGTCGCCGGTGAAGACGCCGTTCTGGCAGTAATTCCACAGGGTCTTCCAGCCATCGATGGAGATGCCGCCGGCGGGGCTGGCAGGATCGGTGAAGGCGTAGAGCATGGAGTTGTTGATGTTGCCGTTGGTGGTACCGCCCACCTTGCCCTGACGGTACCAGGTGTAGCCGCAGTTGACGATGTCAGCCCAGTGCTCGAAGGACAGCTTCTCGCCCTTGGTGCCCAGATCGTCGGTGCGGTAGAGCATGAGGATGTTCTGGATGACCAGGCCGTAGGCCTTGCCGTCGTACTTGTACTGACCAACCTGATCAGCCCAGCTGGGAGTCCAGTCGGCGATCTTCAGGTTCTCATAGGTGCCGTTAACGAGCTGGGACCAGCGCACTTCGTTCAGACCGAAGATGATGTCGCCGTCCTTGTTTTCGTTGGCAGCCTGGATGGCGGCGGTGTCGCCGGAGATAACGGCGTTGTCGTCCATGGAGATGGAGAAGCCGGCCTTCTCAGCAGCCTGCTTCAGCCACGTGGCACGCTCGGTGGAGTTGGAGTTGGAATAGATGCGGATGGTGTAGCCAGAGTAGTCCTTTTCAGCGGAAGCGAAGGTGCATACGCTCAGCACCATCACCAGCGCAAGAACCAGAGCAAGCGCTTTTTTCATGACGGAAAATCCTCCTTTTTGTTGTACGGGCCGCGCCCTTCATTGTTTTGTTATTATACCATGTTTTGAGTGGGGTGTAAAGGAGGAGAGATAATGAGGGAAGGTGCGAACTAAGCGAAAGGTAGCATTGAGACAGAGCGTATTGATTTGGAAGCAAGGTAATGATATAATGTTTCCAAATTCTGTGTGGTAATGCATAAATATGGGGGCCTAAAAAATGAAGGTTCTGATTTGGGTATGTGGTGCTTTGTTTATCGTTCTGGTTACCACGCTTTGTGAAAGTGCTGGAATTATTCTGGGTGGAATTCCAACGGGATTGCTTTATGGTGGCACAGCATGGCTGGTTTTGAAGCTGACTAAGAATGTAGACAAAAAGAAGGGAAAAGAACAGCCGGGCCAGTAAGGAAGAATCTTGATTTGATACAGTTACTTGACGATGCCTAGTGTGAGTGTGATTAACGATATAGAGGGTATCGCCAACACGCTCCAAGGACACTAATCGTCAGTTCACCACAAAGCCCGACCAGCATACGCTGGCCGGGCTTTGTGGTTTGGCTCATTCATCAGATGAAGAATAGACGGGTTTATTTTCGACGAAAAACCATTTGTTAATGAAATAAAAACAGAGCGCACCAATACCACTGATAATTTGCCTTTCAAAAACGATGGGAAGTAAGAGCAGGACAACACTGTTCCACAGACAAATCTGGTTTCCAATGCTGTAAGAAATTCTCCTTCTGCAAACCAATCTGCAGATAAGGGGAATAGTTATCATGAAAAGCGTAGAAAGGCCCACACTGATCGTAGCGAGCAGCGTAGATATTCTCGTTGCTTCATAAATAACAGCATCAGTCGACAGTTGCTGATCGATTCCTGTTTCTTGTACCAACTGCAAAAAATCCTGATTAACTTGTCCAACCCCAACAAACCACTGAAACGTAAGCCAACAGGCAAGCAAAATGATTGCGCCTATTGTTTTCCTCGTATTCATTTCTGAATCGGTTTCACGTTCAGAGGTGCCATCCGCAGAAGTCTTTGCCTCTATGCCAGATCTTCTCTCAGTCAGCTCCCGACAAACATCTGTTCCTTTTCGAGGCTCACTCAAGTACTTTGACCAGAAAGCTCTCTGATTCGTCTCTGGCATGGAAGTGTACGCTGCATAATCAACCGGCACATACTCCAGTTCGGCTTTGCAGTCAGGACAGCCTTTTAGACTTTCTTCCGGATTCATTCCGTACCAGGACTGACACTTTCTGCACAGATACAGCTGTTTATATTCCATAGGTAATGCTTACTTCTTCCTCTGAGTAAATATTGCTTCTGATCAGTCCTTAACCACAAACGAGGATTCGCCGGCAAAAGCGCCATCCAGGTAGACTTTTACGTTGTATTCGCCGGTGGGGATTTCGCCGCTGGTTTCATACATCGCTTCCAGAGCGCCGTTCATGTAGACCATGGTACGCCAGAAGCCGATACAGTTGGCGGTAATCTCGATCTCATCAGCATCGGTTTCCACATATCCGGTCGGAGAGGTGACGACGGTCAGCACCGGAACGGTAAAGGAGTTTCTGTGGCTGAGATGGGAGAAATCAATCTTGACCCAGAACTGTCTTTCGTCCAGCAAGTCATAGATCTTTTCGTTGGAAAGGTCGTTGGCGTAGTTGTAGGAATAGCTGCTTTCAGTGGGCAGGAAATGGGTGAGGTTAGCATCCTTGACGACAAAGTGGAAATCGTCAAACTCGGGCACGTCAGCAACTTCAATGAACTGAAGGTCGGCGTAATCCAGCTCGACTTCAGGCATAACGACAAGGCCGTACTCCAGACCTGGAGCAAGGTTTTTGAAAGTGTAGGTGTTGCCGGTGATGTCGAAGTCGGGAACGATGGCGTTGCCTGCGTCGAGACCAGACATGGCAAGACTGCCGACGGTCACCACGCCGTTGTTGGGGTTGTCCCAGGTGATGGTAACAGTACCGTCGCCATTGTCATTCATAGAGGTGATTTTCACCGGTTCAAGCGCCAAAGCGCATACAGGCAGAAGGCATACCAGTACAACCAGTGCAACGAGTTTCAATACGTTCTTTTTCATTTGGAAGCCGCCTTTCGAAGTCAATTCGGTTCTTGTTTCATCGTACCAGAAAGAAATTCCAGATTCAACCATTTTGGTCTCAAATTTTATGTGTTTTTCAAATATTTGAATAAAAAACCGCCGTATTTCTTCTGGAGAAGAATCGGCGGATGGGATTTATGAAATTGCTCTTTCGGCTTTTACAAGCAATTCCCTCAAATTCTCAAACTGGAACGCAGACATGGCCTCGTCAAAGCTCATCAATTCCGCCTGCGAAAGCTCCTCGGCCTGCGGCGTGAGAGACTGGCCTTCGTACTCCGCCAGGAAGTAGACGACGCGCTTGGTCACACCCGGCTTTTTGGGCAGCGGGTACTCGTAGACTTCGCGGAAGCCGCCGAGGAGGCGAACCGTAAGTCCGACCTCCTCGCGGATCTCGCGCAGGGCGGTTTCGCGCTCGGTTTCGCCCTGTTCCATGTGGCCTTTGGGAAAACCGTAGAAACCTTCCAGGGAACGGATGATGACGTAGCGGATTCCGTCGGGCGTGCGGGTGAAGACCACGGCGCCGCAGGAAACTTCAATGTTCATGGCCGGCTCCTCACTCAAACAGATCGTTGTCGCGGAACTGCAGGGCGTAGAGGTTCTTGTAGGTGCCGTCGGCGGCCATGAGTTCCTCGTGGGTGCCGCGCTCGGTGATGCGGCCGTCCATGACTACGGCGATCTCGTCGGCGTTGCGGATGGTGGACAGACGGTGGGCAACCACCAGCGTGGTACGGCCCTTGCACAGTTCGTCCAGCGCCTGCTGGATGAGAACCTCGGTGGTGTTGTCCAGGGCGCTGGTGGCCTCGTCGAGGATCAGGATGGCCGGATCCTTGAGGAACACGCGGGTGATGGAGAGGCGCTGCTTCTGTCCGCCGGAGAGCTTTACGCCGCGCTCGCCGATCTCGGTGTCGTAGCCCTTTTCGAGGGTCATGACGTAGTCGTGGATGTTGGCGCGGCGGGCGGCCTCGTAGACCTCCTCGTCGGTGGCGTCGGGACGGCCGTAGAGGATGTTGTCGCGGATGGTGCCCACAAACAGGAACACATCCTGCTGCACGATGCCGATGTTGCGGCGCACGGATTCCAGCGTCAGGGAACGGATGTCCTGACCGTCGATGAGGATGGAGCCTTCCGCCTCGGTGAGCTTGTAGAAGTTGGGAAGCAGATGGCACAGAGTGGTCTTGCCGCCGCCGGAGGGGCCGACGAGCGCGAGCTTGCGGCCCTTTTCAAGGCGCAGGTTCACATCGTGCAGAACTTCCTTGGTGGGATCGTAGGCGTAGGTGACGTTTTTGAACTCGATGACGCCGTTGACGTCCTTGAGTTCCTTGGCGTCGGGCGCGTCCTTTTCGGGCTCCTCGTCCATGATCTCGAGGAAGCGGCGGAAGCCGCTCACGCCGTTCTGGAACTGCTCCATGAAGCCGATGAGGGTGTTGACGGGGTTGATGAAGAGGTTCACGGAAACGATGAACGTGGAATAATCGCCGAAGGAGATGCGTCCGGCGTAGAGGAACAGGCCGCCGGCGATGAGGATGAAGACGTTGAACACGTCGGTGACAAACGCCGTGGAGGAGTGGAACTGCGCCATGGCGTGATAGGCGCGGCGGGAGGCGTCCACAAACTGATGGTCGCCTTTGGAGAACTTTTCGACTTCGCGGTCGGCATTGGTGTAGGCCTTGGTAACGCGGATGCCGGTCACGCTGCTTTCCACGGCGGCGTTGATGGTGGCGTTGGATTTGCGGCGGTCGTCAAAGGCGCGGCTCATGGCCTTGCGGAAGTGCAGCGTGACTACCACCAGAATCGGCACGCAGGCGAAGATGATCAGCGTCAGGATCAGATCGATCGACGCAAGATATCCGAAGGAAAGGAGGATCATCACAGAGGAGATCAGCAGGTTTTCCGGTCCGTGGTGCGCAAGCTCGCATACCTCGAACAGGTCGGAGGTCATGCGGGTCATGATGCGGCCGGTTTCGTGGTTGTCGTAGAAGCTGAAGGGCAGCTTTTCCAGATGGGCGAAGAGATCCTGCCTCATCTGGGACTGCATCTGTACGCCGATGAGATGGCCGTAATACTGCACGAAGTAGCGCAGCATCATGCGCAGCGCATACAGCACCAGCACGACCAGACCGGCGATGACGATGGTGGAATACATCTTTTGCGGAATATATTCGTTAAGCATCCTGTTGGTGACAACCGGGTACACCATGCCGATGACGGAAATTAGAAGCGACGCGCCAAGGTCGAGGCCAAGCATCTTTTTGTGGGGCTTGTAGTAGTGAAGAAAACGTTTCAGCAAAACAGGCTCAGCTCCTTTTTTATCTTTTGTCCGGCGGTACATAGGATTTACAGCGCACGCTCTCCGCCTCCGGACAGCCGTAGAATGGGCCGTCGCAAGCCTTGCGCTGCATGTGTCTCATCTGATCCAGCTCGTCAATCAGCACGCCGAGCGCGTCCTTGTCCACGCAGTAGTGGGTGTAGTAGCCTCTTTTCATGCCGTACACCAGCCCGGCTTCGCGCAGGATTTTCAAATGCTGCGAAACAGCCGATTCGGACAGGCCCGTGCTGTGCGCCAGCGCCTTTACGCAGTAGCCGCGTTCGCTGACCAGCCTGAGCAGCTGGAATCTCGTTGGATCGCCCAATGCCTTGAGCATCTGATCCTCCATTTTTTTCCCTCCTTTTTTGACGAACCATATTATATAATGTTTATTTAATTAAGTCAATTCTAAAATAATTTTTCTGAAAATAAAATGAAAAAGGCAGAAGAACGTGCATGCGCTCTCTTGCCTTTTTCTATATGGATGCGCAGAGATGGATCTGCGTAGTTGTTTGTCGCGCTCAGGAAGCGCAGGGTGCGCGGAAACAGAGCAAATAATCGCCGTGCAGTCATTTCCGCCGGTTCGAAAGGGAGAAAAAACCGTTCATCTTACGTAAGAGCATCCCTGTGCGCCGCTTCCTGGCGCATTTTGTCTTTTGACACCCTCAGGATACCAGAGGAATGTGGCCAAAGTATGACCAATGCGGGAAGAATCGGAGAAGATCAGTCGTGAAGCTCCAGCGGCAGGCCGTCGGGGTCAAAAAAGAACGTGCACCGGCGGGAGGTGTATACGTCGTCGCGGATGGGCTCGCATTCGATGCCGCGCTCCCGCAGCCATTGTACGGCCTGTTCCAGATCGTCCACGCGGAAGGCCAGATGGCGAAGTCCCCGCGCCTCCGGCCGGGTTACGCGCGCAGGCGCAGAGGGCACGATGAACAGTTCGATTTCGGTTTCATCGCCCAGACGCAGGTCGATCTTGATGTCGCCGCGTTCGGGGCGGGCGTTTTCGCGCAGGACTTCAAAACCGAGTCTGCGCACGTAGAAGTCCACGGCGCGCTCGTAATCGGACGCGATGATGGCGATGTGATGAATGGCGCTGAGCATACCTGCCTCCTTTAGAAACCCATGTCGTACTGTCCGTCCTCCTCCTCCACGAAGGTGAAGGATTCATCCTGCAATACCGGCAGGAAGGCCTCGAAGAGCACAGAGGGGAACTCGCTGCCGTAGGCGCTGGAACCGAACCAGCCGCCCTCCTTGGCGCGCAGGTTGAGGTCGCGGGCGAACTTGGTGTGATTGGAGCAATCATGCACGAGCATGGGCCATTTTTCTTCGTCGGCAATGCGCATGAACTCCAGCGTCAGGTTGCGGCTGAAAATGGGCGACAGATAGCCGCTGCGGCAGACGTAGAAGTTTTCGCCCCAGTAGTTTTCGATGTTGTTGGGGTTTAAGTGCAGCTCGGCGCAGTTGATGAAGTCCACGCCGGTTGCGAGAATTTTGTCCTTCTTTTCGAAGAACGCCTTGAAGAACTCCGGGGTCATGGGCGTTTCGATTCCCACGAATCGGAAATACTTCTTCGCAATGCCAATGGCCTCGATCACCCTGTCGGCGCAGTTGGACGCGCCGAGGTTGAACCTGAGCTCATCCAGACCGCTTTCGGCCAGCGCCTTGAGGTTTTCCTCCGTGGCCAGCGTGCCGTTGGTGTACATGTGCTGATGGATGCCGGCCTCGTGGAACTTGCGGATGATGCCGTAATACTTCTCGATTTCCATGAAGGGCTCGAGATAGACATACGAGATGCCCGTGGGCTTTTTGTGGATGGACAGCAGCAGCTCCACATCCTCCTCGCGGAACTTCGTGCCGCCGATTTCCCACATGCCCTCGCCGATGGGCGGCTGACAGTCCATCTGGCCGAAGTCGTAGCAGAACTTGCAGTTGAGGTTGCACTTGTTGGTTTTGCGGATGGCCGAAAGACCCGTGCCGGTCAGGCAGGAGCGGCATCCGGCGGAGAATTTGCTCTCATCGCCCACGAAGCAGGTGCGTCCGCACAGGCTCTTCAGGCCGGGAATCTTCGCCATGAGCTCGCGGTGATGATGGTCCACCGCCGCCTCAATCTGGCTTAATACATCCAGCACGATCTCCTGCTGAAACGGCATCAGCTCCTCGTCCTCGGGAAGCTCGGAAAAGAACGTAAACCACTCAAGCGCGGCTTTTTTGGAAATTTTCATTTGGTTTCCTCCTGCCGGGGCGCAAAGCGGATGTTTACGGTGGACAGAGCCGCCGCGATCACCGCCGCGCCGAAGATGATGATATCCAGCCACGTGGGCCAGTTGAATACGGAGCTCAAAACCAGATACGGCACCAGCGCCGCTCCGGCAGCCAGAAAGCGCTTCAGATGCGCCCAGGCATAGGCGCGGCGGAGGGATTCGTCCGCGTCGCGCGCCTCCTCAAAGGAAGGACCGCCGTTGATCCAGTACACATAACCGCCGCGATGAATCAGGATGAACAACGCCAGAATGCCCAGATAGATGCAGCACAGCATCGCCGGGGTGAGGATGCTTTCCGGGATGAACCAGACCAGCGACAGCGGAACGGCCGCAAGCGAGGCAAGGAAGACGGCCAGCCAGAGGGCAAGGGGCTTGTAGGTTTTCACATAGGCGTCGCTCATAGGGATTCTCCTTCCAGAATCAGCATGGTTCCGATCATGGTGACGGCCATGATGTCACGGCTGTAGACCACCGTGCCGAGCAGTGCGGTGACAACTACGGCGCAGGCGCAAACGATCAGCTGCGCGCGCTGGGGATGATGCCTTGCACCCGAGAGGCTTCCGCGTCCCATGAGATAGATCATGCCGGCGGCGGTCAGCGCGCCGAGGACACCCGTGCCGGAGAGAAGGTCGAGCACGTCGCTGTGAAGGCTGAGAAGCTTCTCAGAGGAGAACATGCTGCCAAAGACCGGCGAACGCAGAAAACCTTCAACAGCAATCAGGTAATAGCTCAAACGGCTGTCGGCACTGGTCGCTTGCCCCTGAAGCGCCAGAAGCAATTGCTCCATGCTGAAGGCCACATTGCTCATGCCGAGGCTTCGGCACACATCCGCCGCAAGCGCCGCCAGCGGCTGACGCAGAAGGAACATTAGAATAAACGGCGTCAGCGACCACAGAAGCGACGCGCCCAGACCGATTTTGCCCTTCGAAACCCTGCGCAGAATCAGCGCCAGCACCTCGACTGCCAGAATGGCCGCAGCGTAGAGCATGGCGTAGGTATACTGGGAAAGGAGGATCATCACCGTTTCCAGCGCAGCCAGCAGGATGAACGCGCCGCGCCTTGCACCCTTGTGCTGCTGGATGAGGATGCATGTCAGCGGCAGCGCCGCCACCATGGCGTATACGAAGTCGTAGCCGCCGATGTTGCGAAGCATCAGTTCCTTGAGATAGGCTTCGCGGCCCTCGCCTGCGTAGCCAAGCGAGCGCGAATAGGCGTAAATCCGTCCGCCGCGCAGCATGCCCTGAATGAGCCAGCCGATGGTGGTGCATACCGTAACCGCCACGGTCAGCAGAAGAATCCATCGAAGCGGCTTCCACAGCCTGCGGTCGCCGCGTCTGCGCGCGTACCCGGCAAAGATCAGCGGAAACCAGAACATCACCTGCTGCACATAGAAGCCGGCAAAGTTCGTGCCGCCGCGGTTCATGAAAACGCGCAGACCCAGCGGCAGCAGCACAGCACACGCCGCGCGCAGAAAAAGGTCGATGAAATTCGCCTTGAAATAGGTCCAGTCCAGCACCGCGCCCACGGCAAACAATGCCACGCACGCCGCGCCGGTCATGGCGCGTCCGGTGGTCTGCACCGCAGGCAGAAGGAGCCAGATCAGGTAAAGAGCCATCGATGCGCCGCACATACGGGCGCTGAGGGTTTGGCATTTTTCAGACACGTCCGCCGCTCTCCTTTCGGGAAGGCTTGCGCAGCGCAGCGCCGAAGCCGATGCCCAGCGCAATCATCACCACCAGCGCCATTGCGTGCGCCAGCGTAGACGCGCCCAGCGCGGTCTGCCCCTGTGCAAAGGCGCTCATGGCGCGGTAGAGGCCAAGGCCGGGCACCAGCGGAAGGATGGCGATCGTAACAAATACGGTGGCGATCATCTTCAGCCTTCTTGCACTCGCCTGCGCGCCGATGGATGCAATCAGCGCGCCGACAAACATGGCGGTGGTTTCACCTGCGCCTGCGCGCATCACCAGCCAGTAGGCGGCAAAGCCCACGCCGCCCAGAAGGCCGCCCCAGAGAATGGCCTTCCTTGGCGCATAGAGCAGCGCGCCGAAGCCCGCTCCGGCCAATGTGCTGCTCAAAAACATCACCATCAGCTGCCAGAAGAAAGAGGATTCGGAAAGCGCCTGCACCTCGGGCGCGGTCAGTTGCAGCATGCCGTACAGATGCGTTCCCATCAGCGCGCCGCCCGCGACCATGACCGCAATCATGATGGCGCGCGCGCAGTGCGCAACGCCGGAAACCATGTCGCCCCGGATGATATCCTGAACCGCGTTGGTCATGCTCAGACCCGGCACCAGCGGCATGATGGCGGCGGCGATCATCGACTCCGGCGAGCCCAGCCCTGTGGCGGCATGAAGCCACAAAGGAATCAGCGCGCACAGGATGCCTCCGGCCAGCGTGCCGACCATGCCCGCCGCGTCTCGTCCGCGAAACAGATAGGGAACCAGCTGCGTCAGCGCCGCGCAGAAGCCGCCCACCAGCATGTCTACCGGGCCGCCGCCGAACATCACCGCAAAGCCCGCAGCGCTTAAGAAGGCCGTCAGCGGCGCATACCACCACGCCATGTCAGCACCGATGTGCTCGGCTTTTTTGAGCTCATCAATCAGCTCGTCCGGCGAAAGCTCGCCTGAGGAAAGCAGGCGGCTGATCTGGTTGACCCGATCCACCCGCGAAAGATGCGTGCCCTTGAGAAAAACACGGCTGACGGACGTTTTGCGCTCGCCGCTGTCGTCTGTGAAGGAGATGAAAAGGCCGCTGGGTACGGCAAACACGTCCGCCTCACTCAGATGGAGCGCCTGAGCCATATGCAAAACCGTGTCCTCCGCGCGATAGGTTTCGCCGCCGTTTTCCAGGATGATGCGTCCCGCAAGGCAAAGTGCTTTGATGCAGCCCGCTGCATTCATATGTTGAAACGCCTCCGTTTGTATACCATCTCATCCTGAAAGTATAGCAGAGAAAAGCCGGAAATGCAATAAACCGCAGCTGTGCCGCCGGTGCGGCAAAGCTGCGGTTTGGGGGTTATGCGCCCACTTTTTCATCCATGGATTTGAGCTTTGTAAAAATCATGCGTCCGGCGCTGGTCTGAAGCACCGTGGTCACAACGGCAGCAACCGTTTCTCCCACGTGACGGCGGCCGTTTTCCACCACGATCATGGTGCCGTCGTCCAGATACGCCACGCCCTGACCGGGCTCCTTGCCCTCGCGCACAATCTGCACGGTGAGCTCCTCGCCAGCCATGAGCATGGGCTTGACGGCGTTGGAAAGATCGTTGATATTGAGCACGCGGATGCCGGTAACGCCTGCGACCTTGTTTAAGTTGTAGTCGTTGGTGACAACCGTGCCCTCCAGATCGCGGCAGAGGCGCAGGAGCTTGACGTCCACCTCGGCGGCGTCGGGATAATCGTTGTCCACAACTGTGATGTGCGCTTCCTTCTGAAGGCGCGAGAGCACGTCCAGACCCCGTCTGCCGCGCGCGCGGCGCATGCTGTCGCCGCTGTCGGCGATGTGGCGAAGCTCGGCCAGCACGAACTGCGGCACGATGATTTCGCCCTCCAGAAAGCCGGTCTTCACAATGTCGAGGATGCGCCCGTCGATGATGACGGAGGTGTCCAGAAGCTTGCGCGGAAGCAAAACGGTGTCTTCCGTATCCTCGGATACAGGGCGCAGACGGCCAAAGCCCTTGCCGCCTCTGCGGAAGCCCACGCGCGCGCCGATGGTGCCGAGCAAAAGATATGTCAGAGCGCTGAAGCTCAGCGTAAACAGGCTGGGTCCGGCGGAGAGAATCAGCTGGTTGACCAGCGCTGCCACGGCCAGACCCAGCACCAGTCCGCAGGCGGTGAAGAGAATCTGCTGGGTGGACATGTTCTCCCACCCGCGCTCAAGGGCGGCGATCAGATGCATGGTATGACGGATGATGAAACTCGAGCAGAGGTAGAACACGGCGGCAAAGACCGCGCATACCACCGCATAGGAGACGATAACCGAAACGAGGGATGTGTCCGGCCTCCAGCGCATGAACAGAGGCACGAACAGCGCGCACAGCGCCGCGCCTGCGCCTGCGCCCAGAAGCGTAATCAGCCATCGCATCAGCTTCTCAAGCGTTTTGTTTTTGATCATATCTGAACCTTTCTGCGAAAATATAGGATGTCAGGAAATCACGGCCAGCGCCTGCATGAGCGTGTCGACGCCGGTGAGCGTCACGCCCTCGATGGGCTTGATGCGCTTTAAGTTCTGCCTGGGCAGCACAATTTCGGTAAAGCCCAGACGCACGCATTCGGCCACGCGCCTTTCGGCCTGCGATACCGGGCGCACCTCGCCGCACAGACCTACCTCGCCCATCACGCTGAGGCTGCCCGAAAGGGTGAAGCCCATCAGGCTGGAGGCCACCGCCACGCATACCGCAAGGTCGGCGGCGGGATCGCTCAGGGCCAGTCCTCCGGCCACGTTGATGTATACGTCCTGGTCAAACAATTTCTTGCCCGCTCGCTTTTCCATCACGGCCAGAAGCAGCGCCACACGGCTGGAATCCATGCCGCCCACGGTGCGCTTGGGCACGGAGTAAAACGACTTGGCCGCCAGCGCCTGCAGGTCGCACAGAATCGGCCTGGAGCCCTGCAGGGTGCAGAAGACCACGCTGCCGCTGGCGCCGCGCGCACGCTGGCTGAGCAGGGATTCGCTGGGATTGGCCACCGGCACCATGCCTTCGGAGCGCATCTCGAACACGCCCAGCTCGTTGACCGAGCCAAAGCGGTTTTTGACGGCACGAAGCAGACGGTATTCGTGCTGGCGGTCGCCCTCGAAGTACAGTACGGCGTCCACCATGTGCTCGAGGATCCTCGGGCCGGCGAGACTGCCTTCCTTGGTAACGTGACCGACGATAAAGACGCTGGTGCCGCTTTCCTTGGCGTAGCGCACGATGGCGCCCGCGCTCTGGCGCACCTGACTGACGCTTCCGGGAGCGCTGCCGCTGTCCTCGGAAACCATGGTCTGAATGGAGTCGATGATGAGCACGTCGGGCTGCATGGCTTCGCACTTTTCCAGCACCGATTCGACGTCGTTTTCCGGAAGTACGTAGAGCTGTTCCTGCTTAACGCCGATGCGCACGGCGCGCATCTTGATCTGCCGGGCGCTTTCCTCGCCGGAGACGTAGAGTACCTTCATCCGTTCGGACAGGCTGGAGGCCACCTGCAAAAGCAGCGTGGATTTGCCGATGCCCGGGTCGCCGCCGATGAGGATGGCGCTGCCGGGAACCAGTCCGCCGCCCAGAACGCGGTCCAGTTCGGGATTGCCGGTGGTGGAGCGGGGCTCGTTTTGCTGTTCCACCTCGGAGAGCGGACGGATATCCGCTTTGCGGGTGGTCTGGTATTTTGCCGCCTTTTCGGCGGTTTTGCTCACAGCCGCAGGGGCCATTGCTTTTTCTTCAAAGGTATTCCACTCGCCGCAGTCCGGGCAGCAGCCCAGCCAGCGCGCGGTTTCGTATCCGCACGACGAGCAGACATAACAGGTTTTTTCCTTGGCCAAGGGGATCTCCTGTTCCGCCGCAAAGGCGGCTTGTCCTTAGCATAACGCAGGAAAGCACATTCCGCCATGACGGCTTGTGGGTTTTTCTGTCGAGCGGAAGAAAAATCGTTTTCCAGCATTCGACAAGTGCAGTATACCACAAAAAAGCGTAAAGAAAAGCCGCGCACAAACGAATTTACACTTCATTCACGCGCGGCGCAGCTGCCGGTTTACTCAATAACCTGATAATCCGCGAGAATCTCCGGCTTGTACTTCATGCTGTCAGCGTCGGTGATCTCGCGGATCACTTTGCACGGCACGCCGGCGGCAAAGGAATTGGCCGGAATGTCGCGCGTCACCACGCTGCCGGCGCCGATGACGCAGTTGTCGCCGATGGTCACGCCCGGGCAGATAACGACGTTTGCGCCCAGCCAGCAGTTGCTGCCGACATTGACGGGCTTTGCATAGCACAGATGACAGGGGTTGCCGTCCTTGTCAAGCATGGTGCGGCGCTCGTCAGGAAGCATGGGATGAATGGGCGTTACAATGGTAACGTTCGGCCCGAAGTTGCAGTCGTCGCCGATGGTGACCTTCGCGTCGTCCTGCACCGTCAGATTGAAGTTGCCAAAGAACCGCTTGCCGATCACGGTGTGCACGCCGTAATGGAAGTGAATCGGCCCCTGAATGAAGCTGCCTTCACCCATGCCGCCCAGCATCTGAGTAAGAATTTCCGCGCGCTTCTCCGTTTCATGCTCATACGTGGCATTGTAGTCGTTGTTCAGATTGTGCGTGCGCAGCTTGATGGCGCGCAGATCCGGATGTCCGGGTGCAAACAAAGTACCGGCAAAAATCTTCTCTTCTTCACGCATAAAAAACGCTCCTTTCCAAATCAATCCGATCACACAAGCGAGCCCCGACACCCTCCGTGGAGGGGCGGTCTGAACATGCGAAACCACCCACCGTCCGCCACCCTCCCGCGAAGCGGTCCGGGGTGCAGGGGCACTGCCCCTGCTAATGGGCCTGGTCCCAGTCTTTGCCGCGGGAGACTTCGGCGACAAGCGGGACTTTGAGGGAGGCGGCGCTTTCCATGGTTTCCTGAAGGAGACGCTCCACGGCGTCGGCTTCGGATAGGGGACATTCGACAACCAGCTCGTCGTGAACCTGCAGGATCAGACGGGCGCGGTAGCCGCCTTCACGCAGCTTTTCGCTCACGCGTACCATGGCCAGCTTGATGATGTCGGCGGCGGTGCCCTGTACAGGCGTGTTCATGGCGGCGCGCTCGCCGAAGGAACGGACGTTGCGGTTCGAACTGGACAGCTCGGTCAGCTCGCGTCTGCGGCCGAAGAGGGTTTGGGCATAGCCGGTTTCGCGCCCCTTGGCAATGCAGTCGTCCATGAAGGCGCGTACGAGCGGATAGCGCTCAAAGTACATCTGAATGAAATAGTCGGCTTCCTTGCGGCTGATGTGCGCGTTGCGCGCAAGGCCGAAGCCGGAAATGCCGTAGACGATGCCGAAGTTCACAGCCTTGGCGGAGCGGCGCATGTCGGGGGTGACCTCCTCCATGGGCACGCCGTGGATCTCGGCGGCGGTGCGGGTGTGGATGTCCTGTCCTTTGAGGAAGGCGTCGCACATGGCCGGGTCGCCCGACATGTGCGCCAGCACGCGCAGCTCGATCTGGCTGTAGTCGGCGTCGAGGAGAATATTGCCCTCTCCGGCGACGAAGGCGCGGCGGATTTCGCGGCCCTCCTCGGTGCGGATGGGAATGTTCTGCAGGTTGGGCTCGAGGCTGGAAATGCGCCCGGTCACGGTGGCGGTCTGGTCAAAGGTGGTGTGGACGCGCCCGTCCGCGCCGCGCAGCTTTTTCAGCCCGTCGATGTAGGTGGACTGGAGCTTGGCCATCTTGCGGTAGCGCAGAAGCGGCTCGATGGCGGGATGATAGGGAATCAGGTTTTCCAGAACCTCGGCGGAGGTGGAATAGCCGGTCGCGCCTTTCTTGGCGGGCGGCGGCAGCTTGAGCTTGTCAAAGAGCACCTCGCCCAGCTGGCGCGGAGAATTCAGGTTGAAATCGCGCTCGCCGGTGAGCGAATAGACCGCCTCGCGGCAGGCGCTGACTTCGCTTGAGAACCATTCGCCCAGATCCTCGAGCACGTCTGCGTCCACCAGAAAGCCCTCGCGCTCCATCTCGAAGAGAACCCGCGTGAGCGGCTGCTCGATGCCAGAGAAAAGCTGGTCGAGGCCGCGTGCGGAGATGCGGTATTCCTGACGCAGGGACAGGGCGTAAACGTCCCATGCAGTGAGCACGTCTCCGGGCTTCATGCCGTCGGACTGCATGGACTGAAGAAGATCGTAATCCTTCTGCGCGGTGTTGAGCAGATAGGCCGCGATCATGGTGTCGCGGTGAATGGCCGGAATGGGCAGACGGAAGCGGCTGAGCAGGTGGAACAGCGTCTTTGCGCCGTGTACGATGAGCGGAACGGACGAAAGCACCTCCGACAGCGCCGCGAGGATCTGATCCTCGTACAGGCCCAGCCCCATCAGATCGCGCAGGATGGGCATGCGGCGCAGGGTCATGTCGGGCGAAAGCAGGGTGATTTCTTCCTCTGTAAGATGCAGCGCGGCCCACGGCGCGGAGGCGAGATCGGCAGCGGCAGCGCGGATGGAGGCTTCGTCGGAAAGCGTGATTTCCGTCGCCGCGGGCGCAGCCTTGGGCAGGCTCTTTTCGCTTTCGACGGCCATTACGGCGGCAGCGGCGCTGTCCTTTTTGCCTCCGGCGCGTCTGGCGGCGGAGGTGGAACGCTTCTGAGGAGGTTCGGGAGCGGGCGTGCTTTCGCCAAGCAGAGCGGAAATGCTGCGGATGAGCGCCTTGAGCTCGTATTTTTCAAGCGCGGGAATGCCGGAGGCCATCTGCTGCCAGCTGCATTCGGCAAAGTCAATTTCCAAGGGAGCCGTGCGGCGGATGGTGCCCAGATCGCGGCTGAGGAGCGCAGTCTCCTTGCCTGCGCGCAGCTTTTCGCCAAGCTTGCCCTTGACCTCGTCCGCGTGCGCAAGCACCTCGTCCAGCGTTCCGTACTGCGTGATGAGCTTGAGCGCGGTCTTTTCGCCGATGCCCGCAATGCCGGGGATGTTGTCCGATGAATCGCCCATCAATCCCTTCATGTCCGGCACCTGCGCAGGCGTGAAGCCGTATTCGGCCAGCACGCCGTCCGCGTCCAGAAGCAGGCTTTCGGTGATGCCCTTGCGGGTGAGGATCACCTGCGTGTCGCCGCCCGCCAGCTGCAGGCTGTCGCGGTCGCCGGTCAGAACCAGCGCGCGCCATCCGCGCTCATTGGCCAGGCGCGAGGCGGTGCCCAGCAGGTCGTCGGCCTCGTAGCCCTCGATTTCACACATGCGGATGTGCATGGAGGACAGCAGCTCGCGCACAAGCGGCAGCTGCGGGCGCAGCTCCTCCGGCATGGGCTTGCGGGTGCCCTTGTAGGCTTCGTACAGCGTGTGGCGGAAGGTGGGAGCGTGCACGTCGAGCATCACGCACAGCGCGTCGGGATGGTACTCGCCCAGCGCCTTGATGAGCATGCTGAAAAAACCGTGCACGGCGTTGGTGTATACGCCTTCGGAATTGGTCAGGATCGGAAGCGCGTGGAAGCCGCGGAAAATCAGGCTGTAGCCGTCCACGAGCAGGACGGTGGGCTTGCGTAATTCGGACATGAAATTCCTCCATCGCTCGGATTGGTTTGTCCCTATTATACCACAGCCTGCGCGCGAAAGAAACAGCGATGATTTGACTTATGTTGTCTTATGTGATACGATTAAAGGTAGCGGCGTGGCTTTGTTTTCCATGCCGATCCATCCTGAAGTAAGGAGTCCTTCCTAATGAACTGTGAAAAGAGCCTCCAGCTGGCGCACAAGATCCGTCTGCATGCGCTGGAAATGACCAACCGCGGCGGCACATCGCACATCGGCAGCATTTTTTCCATGGCTGATCTTGTGGCCGTGCTGTACGCCGACGTGCTTCATTATGATCCGAAAAACCCGAAGCTCCCTGAGCGCGACCGAGTGCTTTTGAGCAAGGGTCATGCGGGCGCGGGCATCTATGCGGCGCTGGCCGAAAGCGGCTTTTTCCCGGTGGAGGAGCTGCTCAATCACTGCCAGAACGGAAGCCATCTCTGCGGTCATGTGTCCCACAAGGGCGTTCCGGGCGTGGAAGCGTCCACCGGCTCTCTGGGTCAGGGCATGCCCATGGCCATGGGCATGGCGATGGCGGCCAAGCTCGACGGCAAAACCCACCGCGTGTTCTGCATCGTGGGCGACGGCGAGTGTGACGAGGGCGCTGTGTGGGAATCCGCGCTCATCGCCGCCCAGTACAAGCTGGACAACTTCATCGTTACCATCGACTTCAACAAGTTCCAGTCCCTCGCGCCCGTGGATGAAACCATCCGCCTGGAGCCGCTGGATCAGAAGTGGGCGTCGTTTGGCTGGCACGTCATCCGCGTCGACGGCCACGACCACGAAGCCCTGCATCTGGCCTACGACGAAGCCAGGGCCCAGATGGGCAAGGGCAAGCCCGTTGTCGTTATTGCCGACACCGTCAAGGGCAAGGGCGTAAGCTTTATGGAAAACACCGTGCTTTGGCACTACCGCACCGCGCGCGGCGAGGAATACGACGCCGCTTTGAAGGAACTGGAGGCGCACAAGCCATGAGAGATACCTTTACCCGCTGCCTGGAGGCCTACGCCGAAAACCATCCCGAGCTTGTGCTGGTGACCGGCGACCTGGGCTTCGGCGTGCTGTTTCCCTATATGAAGAAATTCCCCGACCGCTTCATCAACGCCGGCATCGCTGAGCAGGCCATGATGAGCATGGCGGCAGGTCTTGCGCTGGAAGGAAAAACCGTGGTGGTCTATTCCATCGGCAACTTTCCCACCCTGCGCTGCCTTGAGCAGATCCGCAACTGCTGCGCCTATCACGACCTCAACGTCAAAATCGTCTGCGTCGGCGCAGGCTTTGTCTACGGCACCCTTGGCATGACCCATCACGCCACCGAGGACATGAGCGCACTGCGCCTGCTTCCCGGCGTAAAGGTCTATGCGCCTGCCGACGGCGTCGAAACCGAGGCTGTGATGGGCCCGTTCCTCTCCGAACCCGGCGTTGCCTACCTGCGCATCGGCCGCGGCGGCGAAAAGCATTATCATGAATCCATCGAAGACTACCGCTGCGGTCAGGCACTGGAGCAGTTCTCCGGAAATGACGCGTACATCCTCACCGCAGGCGGCATCCTCGGCAGCGCTGTGGAAGCGGCGCAGCTGCTGAAGGAAAAGAACCTCTCCGTGGGCGTGGCGAGCTTCCCCACCGTGAAGCCGCTGGACGAAAAATACCTTGACCATGTGTGCGAAAAGGTCGACACCATCTTTACGCTTGAGGAGCACACCATCCTCGGCGGTTTCGGCGGCGCTGTGTGCGAGTACGTATCCGGCAAAAAGGGCCGCCGCCCCCGCGTGGTGCGCATCGGCCTCAACGATACCTACAGCGCGATTGTGGGCAATCAGCAGTACCTCGAGCACCACTTCGGCCTCGATGCCGAGGGCGTGGCGAAGCGCGTGATGGAGGAGATGTGAGGGGTTGCGAGAGGGGCGCTTCTTTTGGGAAAAAGAAGCGCCCCTCTCGCGCTCTCCCCGAAGAAAACCGGTTTGGGAGGACGACGGTATGACGAACAAGAGGATTGCGTGGGTGGACGGCGTGCGCTTTCTGGCGATGGCGTGGATTCTGTTCGGGCATTTTGTCATGATTTTTACGCCGAATGTGGAAGTGCAGTTTGAAGGAATTCTGGGGTACGTGCTCTACGGAATTACCGGTAAGATGGCGGTGGCGTGCTTCTGCGTGCTGCTGGGATATTTTGCGTCCAAGCCTTCCGGGAAGCCGTTTGCAGGATATGTGCTGGAGAGGTATCTGTTTTTCGCGCTGCAGATTCTGATCATTGAATCCCTGTTTTATCTGGCGTTTTATTTTGTGCCGGATCAGAATTATCTCTCCGAGGAGTTTCCGGTGCTCTGTCAGGAAACGTGGCCGGTGTTTCAGGTCATTTTCCGGGATGCTGTGCAGCTTCAGTGGAATGTGATTCCGACCTACTGGTGCGTGGCAGAATTCGTGAAGGGCAGCATGCTGATTATGCTTGCGCACAAGGCCGTGCAGGATCGTCCTTTTGCGGTGCGTTTTGCCGTGTGCGCGGTGCTGCTCGCCGGTGCGCTGTACATGGGCGAGACGTGGATTGCCATCTGCATCATGGGCTGGATGCTTCGGCTGGTGCTGGAGATCCGGATTCCGAACAAGGCAATTCTGGCAGCTTTGATGATTGCGATGCTGATTTCGATTCCGTGGCTGATCCGCCGCGACGAGTGCAGCGAAACTTTCCTCCTCGACGGCGTGGCCAGCGCGTTTGCGCTGTATATTCTCACCCAGCTGCCTCTGCTTCAGCGGGTGATTGGAAACCGCGTCTTTGAGTTCCTCGGACGGCACTGCTTCGAGATGTTCCTGCTGCACACGCCGGTGTATTATCTGGCGGAGAATCTGCTGGTCGATCTGGGATGGACGCGCCCGCCGGTATGGGGCTATGTGATCCAGTTTGCCGCGGTCTATGCGATCACGGCGCTTCTGGCCGTTCTCTGGCAGTGGCTGGCGAAGAAAACGATCCTGCGTCCGGGCAGATGGCTCGCGGGAAAATGCGCGCAGGTCTGATGGAACCATTCTTTTTAGCGCCTTTCTGAAAAGAAGGGCGTTTTTTGTTTTGAAACAAATTTATGACGAAAATATGTCGGAAAATCGGGAACAAAATCGGTTTCTGATTCGTTAATTTGATGGGAAGATGAATATTAGGTATTGATTTTCCAACGTTTTCCCTGTACAATAAGCTTGTTGACGCATACTTGTGTATGTATCACAACTTTGTAACAATTTCCCCTTCATCTCTTTTTGCGAATGGAGTGTTGTATATGAAGCAGATCAAAACATCCACCTTTAAGCGCGTTGTGCTGGCTGTCATGCTGCTTGTGAGCTGCATTGTGCTCAGCTCCTGCTATATGGAGCCCGACCGCGTGGTGGACAATCAGAACGGCCTGAATGTGGATGACCAGCAGGGCTTTACCACGGTCATCACGCCCACGCCCACTGTGACCGTTACCCCCACCCCTGCGCCCACCAGCAATGAGGTGGACTGGTCCTCCTGGGACTTCGGCGCGGAAACGGCCACCAATCCGCCCAGCAGCGTGGTGTCTCCCACCACCGGCGCCATCAGCGTGCCCACCCGGGTGCCTGATATCGTGAGCGCCACCGTTGGCACCACCGCGACGGCCACCCCGCGTCCCACCACCTCCACCTCCAGCAGCGCCTCCAGCAGCGCTTCCTCGTCTCTGAAGGTTGGCTCCGAGGGCTCCGACGTCAAGCGCCTCCAGCAGCAGCTGAAGAATCTTGGCTACTACACAGGCAGCGTCGACGGCAAGTTCGGTCAGGGTACGGAGCAGGCTGTGCGCGACTTCCAGGCCGCCCATGGCCTGACGGTGGACGGCAAGGCCGGACGCAACACGCAGGAGAAGCTCTATTCCGGCAGCGCCAAGAGGAAGACCGCTGCGACCGTGACCGCGAAGCCTGCCGCTTCCTCGTCCTCTTCTTCCAGCTCCTCCTCCAGCCAGAACACCGCCACCATGTACACCAACGGCAAAACCGATATCTATCTTGAGCAGGGCAGCAGCAATGCCAGCCAGGTCAAGATCCTGCAGAACCGTCTGATCGTGCTGGGCTACCTGACCGGCACCGCCGACGGCAACTACGGCGAAACCACCACCGCTGCGGTCAAGGCCTTCCAGAAGCGCAACGACATCTATGCCGACGGCATCGCAGGCCCCACCACGCTTGCCAAGCTCTATTCCTCCTCTGCCAGAAAGGCCTCCGGCGTGGTCGCACATCTGGGTTCCCTCAAGCAGGGCATGAACGGCAGCGCCGTGCGCACCCTGCAGAAGAACCTCAAGACCCTCGGCTACTACTCCGGCAGCGTTGACGGCGACTACGGCGAGGGAACCACCGCTGCGGTCAAGTCCTTCCAGACGGCGTTCGGCCTCACGGCGGACGGCGTTGCAGGCAAGGGTACCCTCAACGCCATCGAAAGCGCGCTCAACGGCGGCCTGTCCGGCTCCTCCGGATCGTCCTCCGGCGGCAAGGACAGCCCCGAAAACTACGGCAAGACGGCCTCCTCCAACGGCTATAAGACCCTTGCCTCCAGCTCCAGCACCAAGAGCGAAGTCACGGCCCTGCAGGCTGCCCTCAACGCCACCGGCTACTATTCCGGAAACAGCGACGGCGTGTACGGCGCCGGCACCGAGGATGCGGTCAAGAAGTACCAGCGCGCCAAGGGCCTGCGCGTGACCGGCATGGCCGGCCCCAGCACCCAGCGTCTGCTCTACGGCGGCACCAGTGAATCCGGCAGCTATTCCAAGCTGCAGCTGGGTTCCAGCGGCAGCTCCGTCAAGCGCCTGCAGTATGCGCTGTACGAGCTGAAGTACTACGATGGCAACATCACCGGCACCTATGACTCCGCCACGGAAAACGCGGTTATGGTCTTCCAGGAGGTCAACGGCCTCTACATCGACGGCGTGGCCGGTCAGGACACGCAGCGCAGGCTGTTTAGCTCCAACGCCAAACCCTGCGACATCTGATGAAAAAGCAAACAGGCCTCTGTGCATAACAGCGGCCTGTTTTAGATTGTCAATAAACCCTGAAGGGTGGTATCGGAGGGATCGTAATCCCTCCGATTTTCATTCGTATCGACCGGCTTTGCCGGTCGGGCGGGGAGTTTTCGTGCCTGCACGAAAACATTCCACCAGTGTTTGGCGGAAAAGATCGCCACAGGCGAGCTTTTTCGACACGCTGAAACCGCCCTCTGCGCATGACAGAGGGCGGTTTTGTACATTCTATCCTCCTGATAAAGGAGGGATTTCTGATGAAAAAGACCAAAGTCAATCCCCAAAGTGTTTGCCCGCTCAGAACCATGGCCGATGAAGAGCCGCATTCCGACGTGCTGGGAAGCTACACCGGCACGGGCGAAAACGGCGAAAGGCCTGTGCAGGACGCGGATGATCTTTAGGCTTCGCGAAGCGCGCGCAGGCCGATGAGGAAGCTGCCCACCAGACCGCTCACGGGGAACAGTTCGGGAGCGACGATATACTCATCGATCTTTTCGGTGATCATGGGAGACTGTACGTATCCGCCAAGGAGACGTACGGTCTCTTTGCGTACCATGGGCAGGATGTTTTCGCGCTGCATTACGCCGCCGCCGAGCACGATGCGCTGCGGGCTGAGGGTGGTGATGAGGTTGACGCACATCTGCGCCAGATAATGCGCCTCCATCTGGAACACGGGATGATCGTCGGGCAGGTTTTTGGCGTCGCCGCCGATTCTCGCGCCGATGGCAGGACCGGCCGCCAGACCTTCCAGACAGCCGTCGTGATAGGGACACACGCCGTGGGGGATGGGATCGTCCGGCAGGGGGCGAAGAAGCATGTGGCCGACCTCGGGATGCAGCAGGCCGTGCGCGGTTTTTCCGTTTACGTACACGCCGCCGCCGATGCCGGTGCCTACGGTGATGTACACCGCGCTTTCGCATCCGCGCGCCGCACCCATTTCGACCTCGGCGATGATGGCGGCGTTGACGTCGGTATCAATGCCGGCGGGAAGTTCGCGTCCGTCCAGCAGATTTTTGAGCAGCGGATAGTCCTTCCACGCAAGCTTGGGCGTGGAGGTGATGTTTCCATAGGTGGGAGAGGCGGGATCGAGATCCAGCGGGCCGAAGCTGCCCACGCCCAGCGCGTCCACCTCGCGCGTGCGGAAAAAATCGATCATCGCGGGCATGGTTTTTTCGGGCGTTTCTGTGGGGATGGTCATCCGCTCCAGCTCCTGCCCGTTTTCGTCATATACAGCCAGCACCATCTTGGTTCCGCCAGCCTCCAGAGCGCCGATTTTACGCATGGTGATGTCTCCTTTCGGTTCCTGTGTATATTCTTTTCGATGAAAAAAGTGCATATCCTTCCTCAGCCAGCAAAAGGGGGGATGACCGGCATGCCCAGCCGACACACGGGTACCATTGCGGCGCTGCTCATCACGGCGGCGCTGTTTCTGGCGATGCCGGGGCTTATGAAGCAGGAGGGCGATCATAACCGCATGGCGGAGAGCCTGCGTCCGGCGAGGCTGCGCACGCTCACGGTATGGCTGCTGCCGGACGGCCCGGAGGACCGAAAGCTCCTTGGCGAAATCTGCGCCGCGTTTGAAAAGCAGCACAAGGGCGCGAGGGTATTTTTGAGGCGCGTGACGGCGGATGAACTCTACGCGCAGGACGGCGTGCTGCCGGATGTGGTGCTGTTTGCCACAGGGGAGATCAGCCGCCCGGAGGAGGTGCTGAGGCCGCTTGCCGCCGAACATCCGCATCCCAGCGCACAGTACGCCGCTGTAACGTATGCCGTGCCGCTGTGGTATGCGCCGGAGCTTCTGTGCTATCCGAAGGCGTGGGGCGATGATCCGTGGACGATGCTCGCGCGTCCGGGTATGCTGAAGCTGCCCTCCGGCACGGCGCTGCAGCGGCTGATGCTCACCTGCCCGCAAGCCCAGCGTCAGATGATGATCGACGCGGCGCTGGGACGCATTCAGCCGACGCCTGTGCCGCAGCCTGCAAGGGATTCCGTGCCCCCGAAGCGCGGAAGGACGCCCACACCCGCGCCGACAGACGCAGGGCAGGCGCATATCGCCGCAAAGCCTGCAGAGGATGAGATGGCCATTGCGCTCACGCCGGAAACCAGCAGCTGCGTGCGCTATGCGGCGCTCTGCCGCGACGGCGAGGACGCGCGCGTCTTTCTGGAAATGCTTGTGAATGCAGATACGGCTGATTTCCGGCGCGCGGATGCATCCGTCATCCTGCCCAATGCCTTTGCCAGCACAGCGGAGGAAATCCGGCAGCTCTGTCTGGACGGCTTTTCACGCTCTGACGACCCGGCGCTGACGCTGCTGCGCCTGAGATGAACGCATAAATCCGCGCCGGTTTTCCATACTAAGCCATGTCAACATTATCCGTCGGAGGCGATCAGCATGACACAGACCATGACCCACCCCAGAGGCGGCTGGCAGCAGGAGGAGGTTGATCTGCTCTTTTCCGCCGTCAGAGACGCGGAGGAAAGCGGAAAGCCGCTCAGGGATGTTTTTTCCGAGGTGGGCGAGAAGCTCAGCCGCAGACCCAATTCCATCCGGAATTTTTACTATGCGCGTGTGCGGGAAACGCCGGAACTGTCGGCCCGGCGCACGCCGTTTCGCTCCTTCACGCCGGACGAGGTTCACCAGCTTCTCCGTAACGTTCTCATCGGACGCGGTCAGGGCGAGAGCGTCCGCGCCTGCGTGACCCGTCTGGCCGACGGCGACCGCGCCGGAATGCTGCGCTATCAGAACAAGTACCGCTCGATTCTCAAAAATCATCCCGAGATGCTCATGGAGGTGGCGCAGGAGCTTCGCGCCGAAGGGCTGCCCTGTCCGGAAAACGCAGCCGCCTGCCGCCGCTACGAGCGTGCCGCACCCGGCGATGAAACGCTCGGCGCGCTCCGCAGCCGCATGAGCGATCCGGCGGTGCGGGACATGGTGGAGGCGCTTGTATCGCTTCTGGAGCGTCCGCAGCCTGTGGACAGCGTACCGTATCAGCGCTGGGCGGATGCGCGGCGCGAGGCAGACCGGCTCAAGGTCGAGGTGGATCTGCTCAAAATGGCGCTGGAGGACGCTCGTCAGGCGCAGGCGTGATCATTGCGCCTGACGCTTCATCATGCGCCGCCAGTTGATGAAGCCGTAGCTGTCATTGATGAGGAACATCACAAAGCACACGATCATCGGCGCGCAGCCGGGAGAATCGATGGATGCGACGACCCACAGAATGATCAGAATTACATCGTTTGCGGCGTATGCAAGCGCGTAGGACGGACTGCGCATCAGCGTCAGATAGGACGCCAGGAAGCTCGTTGCAATCGAAACCGTGCTGAAAAACAGGCTGGCGTTGCCAAGCTGTCGCAGGATGAAATGAAATACAAACGTCACGACGGCGGTAAGCCCCCACATCAGCGCCGCCTGCTTCAGGCTGAGCGTCCTCACCCGCACCTCGCGCGTGCCGGCGTAGGGATTGCGCAGCCATTCCAGCGCCGCCATCAGCGCGATGGGGGACGTCATGCCCAGATAGGTGATCATCTCTCCGTAATAGCGCTGAAAGTACGAGATCACCCCGTAAAACAGCGCAAACACCACTGTGAGCACCTGTCCGAGCACATAGCCCTTGGCCACGAACACCAGCGCCGTTACGCCGATGAGCGACGCAGCCAGCGTAAGCACGTCCGGCGAGTTTGTCAAAAGAAATGCGGCGGCAACCACCGCAATGGAAAAGAGCCACAGTCCGCGTTCAAACCGGTTGAGATCCCTGAAAGCTTTCAGCATCGTTCTTCCTCCCATAAACAAAGGCATCCGTCCTGCGCATCTTCAAAGACCTAATGATGCACAAAACGAATGCCTACGCACTCCGCTACCCGGTGGCAGCGATGATTTTCACTTCCGCTGGAGTATAGCATGTTTGGCATCGGCAGTCAAGTGTGCTATACTGTGGGCAAAACCAAAGAGGAGGACGAATGATGTTCCGCAAGATGAGACGTTCCCGTCAGGAGCTTCCCATGGAGGAAACCGAGCAGATCCTGCTTTCAGGCACCTCCGGCGTACTGGCGCTTCTGGGCGATGAGGACTATCCCTACGCAGTGCCGCTGAGCTATGTGTACCACGATGGCAAAATCTATTTCCACGGCGCGATGGACGGCCACAAGGCCGACGCGGTGCGCAGGCACAGCAAGGCGTCCTTCTGCGTGATCGCTTCTGATGATGTGATTCCCGCCCGGTTTACCACGCATTACCGCAGCGTGATTGCCTTTGGCCGCGTGCGCGAGGTGAAGGACGCAGCGGAAAAGAGGGAAGCCATCATGGCGCTGGCGAAGCGCTACGGCATGCAGCACATGGAGCGCGGCGAACAGGAAATCCGTGACGAATGGGACAAGCTGTGCATGATCGCGCTGGACATCGAACACATGACCGGCAAGGAATCGCTGGAACTGATGCAGAGCAGAAAGTAATGCAGAACCCCACGCTCATCAAGCGTGGGGTTTTTGCATCACAGCTTCTTTTCTTTGTAAAACACACCAACCATGGAGCCGAATCCGTTATCGGGAGAAACGATCTGCTGAAGCTCCCAGCCTTCGGAAGCATACTGGTTGATGATTTCCTCGGCCTGCTCCAGATCCTTTTCCACCGTGAGCTTGAAGCCCTTGTTGAGGTAGACCAGCTTGTATTCCTTCATGCAAAACTTCCTCTCTGGTGCATTACGGTTCGTTTTCCACATCGCTGAGGGAAACCGCTTTGTGTCCGCAGACGTCCTTGCGGGATGCAAACAGCTCCACGGCGGAATCCTTCGCCGCAGCAAACGGGAACACGGAAAGCGTCGTGGCCGCGCCATAGTCGCCCTGCGCGTTCATGGCGATCACGCTGATGCTGCCCTCGTCCTCGCCAAGCGCGAGCTTGCGGCCGCTCAGTTCCTTCACCGCCTCGAAGCAGGCCTCATCGGGCGATGCGCCGCGCTTCATCAGCGACACGATTTCATACGACAGGCAGCCGCGCATGATGTCCTCGCCGAGGCCGGTGGCCGCTGCTGCGCCATGGCGCGCATCGCAGTAGAAGCCGGAGCCGATGATGGGGGAATCGCCCACGCGGCCGGGGTCCTTCATGAAAAGCCCCGAGGTGGACGTGCCCGCGATCATGCTTCCGCGCTCATCCAGACCGATGACGCACACGGTGTCGTGCTCGCGGTAGGCGTCGTAGATGTGGCTGGAATTCTTCACTTCCTCGCGCCACAGACGCAGGCTTTCCTCCGTGCGCATATCGCGCAGGGCAAGCCCGTGGGAAATGGCGAACTGCTCCGCGCCTTCACCGGCCAGAAGGCAGTTGGTTTCCCGTCCGCACAGCGCGCGGGCGGCGCGGATGGGGTTGCGCAGGTTTCGGGCCGACATAATGCCGCCCATGCGAAGCGTATTGCCGTCCATCCATGCCGCGTCGAGATAGACCTGCCCGTCGCGCGCAGGCAGGCCGCCGAAACCCACGGACTGGTAGGCGGCGTTGTCCTCCACGGCCATGATGGCGCGCTCCACGGCGTCCTGAGCGCCTGCGCCGCTTTGCATCAGCGCCCAGCCGTCTTTGAGGCCTTCCATGCACATTTTCCATGTGCCGATCATTGCAGGCATGTTCAGCGCACCTTTCCGCACACCTGGGCGATGTAGCCGCGGTCGGTCACGTCATAACGGTCCTCCGGCGGATAGAGCGCGCCGCCGAAATAGATGGAGCGGTTGTTGTTGACGGAGGGATCGGGCATGCTCTTGTGGCGCGCAAGGTGGATCTGCTTCGTGCCGGTGATTTCCACTACGCGGCTCACGTTTTCCAGCGTGATGCCGGCTCCCGGCAGAATTTCGATGGCGTCGCCGGCGAACTGAATCATCTCGCGGATGGTTTCCAGCGCAAAGAACACGTCAGAGGCCTGTCCGCTGGTCAAAACGCGCGTGACGCCCAGCTTGATGAGCTCCTCCAGCGCGCGCTTCCAGTCCGGCGTTACGTCCAGCGCGCGGTGGAACACCGTGGGCTTGCCTTCGGCGGCTTCCACGGCAATGCGGGTGCGCTCCACGTCTACGGTGCCGTCTTCGTGCAGGAAGCCGAACACCAGACCGTCAGAGCCGTGATTGAGCAGAATCTTCGCATCCCTGAGGATGGTTTTGAACTCCGCGTCAGTATAGCAGAATCCGCCGCCGCGCGGGCGCAGCATGGTCATCACCGGGATGTCCACGACCTCCTTGACCACTTCCAGACAGCCGGCCGTGGGCGTGAGTCCGCCCTGAAACAGGTTGGAGTTGAGTTCCACACGGTTCGCACCGGCCTTCCACGCCTCGATGACATCGTCGGCAGAGCCGCAGCATACTTCCACAAGCACATTGGACATGGCGAATCCTCCTTAAATGAAAATGCAGGTAAAACAAAAACCGCCGCTTGAAAGCGACGGTTGCATCTGGCAGCTCCAAGGGGAATCGAACCCCTGATTTCGCCTTGAGAGGGCGACGTCTTAACCGCTTGACCATGGAGCCTTGGCTGGGGAACTAGGATTCGAACCTAGACAATACGAGTCAGAGTCGTAGGTGCTGCCGTTACACAATTCCCCATCGCGTTTGGTGCGAGAATGATTATATGACAGTTTAGGGGGAAAGTCAATACCCAATTTGAAAAAAATCTGATTTTTTTCTTGCTCCCGGAAATGCTATGAAAAAAAGGGAGGGATTGGATGATCCGCATGAACAATGTGACCAAATCCTATCAGGCGCGGCGCGGAGAGAAGCTCGAGGTGCTGCATTCGGTGAACCTGCACATTCCAAAGGGCGCCTATACGGCGTTTGTGGGGCCGTCGGGCTCGGGAAAGTCGACGCTGATGAACATTCTGGGCTGCCTCGATCTGCCCACGCAGGGCGAGTATCTGCTGGATGGCGAAAACGTGAGCCACATGACGCCGCCGGAGATGTGCGCCGTGCGCAAGGAAAAAATCGGGTTCGTCTTTCAGGGCTATCAGCTGATGAACCGTCTCACCGCCGAGGAAAACGTGGCCTTTCCGCTGATGCTGCGCGGCATGGCTGAAAAGGAGCGGCTGGCGATTGCCCGGGAAGAACTTTTCCGCATGGGGCTTGAGGGACGGGAAAAGCATCTGCCGCGCGAGCTTTCCGGCGGTCAGCAGCAGCGGGTGGCGCTGGCGAGGGCGCTGTGCGTAAAGCCAAGGCTGCTTCTGTGCGACGAGCCCACCGGCGCTCTGGATGAAGCCAGCCGCGACGGCATCCTCGATATGCTGGACGATCTCAGCCGTGAGGGGCACACCATCGTGCTCATCACCCATGACGGCTATGTAGCCTCGCGCGCGAAGGAGCGCTACCGCGTGGAAGGCGGCAGCGTGCTTGCGGCGGAGGGCTGAATCCGGTATAATAGGCGCAAAGGAGGTGGGATGGATGAAAAGGGCAGCCGCGTTTTTCATGGCATTCCTGTGCCTGTTTTCATCGGCGCTGGCGTCGGAGGCAACGGTGGAGGAGGAATTGAACCGCTATTTCGCCATGTACGATACGCTGGGCGCGGTGGTTGCGGTCATCCAGAACGGCGAAGTCACCTTCACCCACACATACGGCAAAACAAAGCTGGGCGGCGAAAACGTGACCGCCGACACGCTTTTTCAATCGGGCAGCATTTCCAAGATGGTCGCCAACATCGGCCTGATGCAGCTGATCACGGAAAAGAATCTTCCGCTGGATACGCCGCTTGGCGAGCTTTTCGGATTTGAAATTGCACATCCCGGGTATCCGCAGGTGCCGGTGACGCTCCGTCAGCTCATGACCCACACCGCAGCCTTACGCGACGGCGGCTTCTATCAGGAGGCGCTGGGGCATAACGGCGAGCCGCTTTCCGACGTGTTTTCGAAAAAGGGCGAGTACGCGTTCACCGGAAGCGTGAAGCCGGGCACGAAGCGTCAGTACTCCAACTTCGGCGGCGGTCTCATCGGCGCGCTGATTGAGAAGCTCAGCGGTCAGACGGTGGACGGGTACATGCGTGAAAACGTGTTTGAGCCGCTTGGCATCACGGCGGCGTATCAGGCAAGCCTGATCCCGCAGGACAGGCAGCTGGCCGACATCTACCACATGCCGGAAAAGACGCTGGGCAAGCGGCTTCGCGACGACGATTCCTGCATCACCGAGCCTGACGCGCAGACGCATTACTTCCTGACGGCGGGCAAGCTCATCATCTCCGCGCCGGATCTGTGCAAGCTTCTCATCGCCCTGTGCGACGGCGGCGTGTATGAAAACACGCGCATCCTTTCCGAGTCCGCCGTCAAGGAAATGACCACCCGTCAGAACAACATCGGCTCTGTCGCCTGCGATAGCGGCCACGGGCTGTTTATGAACATCATCACCGACGATCAGGTCGAAGGCCGGACGATGTACGGCCACGGCGGCAAGGCCTACGGCATGCTCTGCGCCGCATATTTCGATCCTGCTGACCGCACCGGCGTGGTGCTGCTTACCAACGGCTGCGAGGACGACAGCATGCACAACGGCGTAGGCATGCTTGGCCGCGTCATCATGCGCATCTGCTACAACCGCATCGTCAATCCTACCCACGAAACGGAGAATCCCTTCGCGGTGGAGTGAATCAATTCAGGCAATCGGCTGCATACTATCTCCAATCCTGCACGGATGGAGGAAGCAATGCAGCCGGTTTTTTTTCGGGATTTGCGGCGCAATATGCGCCTGATGGAGGAACTGCTTCATATCGGTGAAAACAGCGATATTGTTGTGCGAAAGCTCGTGGCCATGGGGCAGAAGTGCGCGCTGTACTATGTAGACGGCATGGTGGGCGCGCAACTGGCGGCGGATTTTGTGATCCGGCCGCTTTTGCGCTGCGCCGAAGTACACTCGGGTCAGAGCGCGCTGGATGCGGCCTGCCTGAGGCTGATCGAAGCGCCGGAGGTCAAACGCATAAGCAAGCCTCAGGAGGCCGTGGAAACGATGATGAACGGCCTGTGCATGCTGCTTGTGGACACGGCGGACGAGGCGGTGTTGATCGACGTGCGCTTCTACGTGAAGCGTTCCATCTCCACGCCGCAGACCGAAACGGTGGTTATCGGCCCGCACGAGGCGTTTTCGGAGCCGCTGCGCGACAACCTGACGCTTCTGCATCGCATGATGCCCACGCCGGATCTGATCTGCAGGCGAATCACCGTGGGCACGCGGGTAAAGACCAGCGTGGCCATCGTGAGCCTGAAGGGAGCTTGCCGGGAGGAGACGCTTGCGGAGCTGGAACGCCGCATCACATCCGCCAATCTGGATGATGTGCTCACCGTAGGCGTGCTCAACCAGCTCATCGAGGACGATCCGCTCGCGCCGCTGCCGCAGACGGTATCCACCGAACGGCCCGACCGTGCGGTGAGCTTTCTTCTGGAGGGTCAGGCGGTGGTGCTCATCGACGGAAGCCCGCGCGCCATCGCCATGCCGATGACCCTGTGGCACTTGTTCCATGCGCCGGACGACAGCTATATGCGCTGGCAGTACGGCACCTTCATGCGGCTGGTGAGGCTGATTGGCGCTGGGCTTGCGCTGCTGCTTCCGGCGCTGTTTGTGAGCATTGTGATCTTTCATCCGATGTGGCTGCCGATGTCGCTTCTGACCAACATCATCCAGAGCCGGTCGGTGGTGAGCATCAGCCTTTTGAGCGAGGCGCTTCTGATGCTTGCCGTGTTTGACCTGATCAACGAGGCCGGAACGCGCATTCCGGGGCTGTTGGGTTCGTCCTTCGGGCTGGTGAGCGCGCTGATTCTGGGTACGGCGGCGGTGGATGCAGGGCTGGTGAGCCCGCTTTTGCTGATTGTCGTAGCGCTCAGCGGCCTTGGCAGCTATGCGCTGCCGGATTACTCGCTGAGCTTTGCCTTCCGCATGGGGCAGATGCTTCTGCTCATCGCGGGCGGGCTTCTGGGGCTTCCGGGTATTTGCCTGATGGGCATATTGCTGCTCTTCCGCGTAGCAGGCATGGAAAGCCTTGGTCAGCCCTATCTTGCGCCGCGCTCACCCAGGCGCACGCACAATCCGGATCTCATCCTGCGCGCGCCTGTCTACCGTCAGCGGCTGCGCGCGTGGCTGGCACAGCCTGAGGAAATGCTGCGCGCCAGGGGCCGCATGCGCCGCTTTGGAGGAAGAAAATGATGCAGTGGATGGAAAAAATCACCCGAACGCGCACGAAGGTGCATTCGGCGTCCGAAGAAAAACAGGAGCGTGAGCGCGGACATGCATCGGCAATGAGGACGGCTGCGGCAGTGCAAATCAGCATGCAGCTGTTTTTGTGGGTGACGTTTGGCGGCTACGACCGCGCCGTGCAGACGGTGTGGCAGCCGGCGCTTGTGCTGTTTGTTCCGCTGGCGCTTTTATGGCTGGTGTGGAAGAGAGGGGCTTCGGGGTTGGAAACGGCATGGGGCAGGTATCTGCCGCTGTTGCTGCTTCCCTGCCTTCTGGGCGATGCGGCGCTGCTTTTGTATGCGCTCACCGGGCTGATCGACTCGCTGATTCCGGAGTATCCCTTTGCCGCAGGAGCAGTTTCGGTTGCGGCGGTGTGCTGGATCACGCTGCTGATGGCAAGGGAAAACGGCGTGGGCTACGGCATTTCGGCGCTGAAATACGCGCTTTTGCTGTTCTTTTTGCTCAGCACGGTGCTGCTGCACTCCTCCCGCCGTGCCGACCGCCTCTGGCCGCTGCTGGGTCAGGGCGTCGGGAATATGCTCCGCACCGCGCTGGGAGGCACGGGCGCGGTATGGGGAGCGGCGCTGCTGTTCGTGCTTCCGGGAAAAACGGAAAAGGACGCGAAATCCTCCGTCTGGGCGGTAATTCCGTGGGTTCTGGGTGCAATCTGGGCGCTGTGGCACGGCTTCCTGCGACCGTGGGAGCCCGGAGATGCGCTCTCGGCAGGCGAACGTGTGCTGGGACTGGCGCGGCATGCGTCGGGTGTGATCAACTATCAGCTGGCCGGATTGATGTGGCTGGCCGGAGGGCCGGCGGCCTTGTGCGCAAATGCGCTGTGCGCGGAAAGGATCATCCGCCGCGCTGTGCCGAAATGTCCGCGCGCAGCTGCCTCCGCTGTGATCCTTTTGCCCTGCCTGCTTGTGGTGATTCTTCTTACGCCGTGGCTGCCGGAGTGGTTTACAAAGCTCCTTCCGTGGCGGAGCGTCCTGAGCCTGACAGCCGGTTTGGCGCTGTGCGCTGCCGCCCGAAAGGAGGGGTTGAAATGAAAAGGCTCTGCCTGCTTGTGTGCCTTTTGTCGCTCACCGGCTGCAGCCACACCTATCTGGAGCGTCAGATCTACCCGATCTGCCTGAGTGTGGACATGAACGAAGAAGGCTTGTACGAGCTTTCCCTGCAGTCGCCCAAGAGCAGCGAAAACGCCGCCTACGACATCCTCTCCGGCACGGGAGAAAGCCCGCAGGACGCCCTGCGCGTGCTGGCCGCCTCCACGCCGTACCCGCTCAACTTCAGTCAGATTCGCCTCTGCCTGATCGCCTATGATCTCGCCGCTGTTACGCCGCTCAGGCCGCTTCTGCGAACCCTGTTCGAGCTTCCCGGCATGCGCCCCAACGCACAGGTGATGATTGCGCAGGGAAAGGCACAGGAAGTGATGAAGGCGCAGAAGCCGGATTTCGGCCAGCGGCTTTCCACGCATCTGACGATTCTTTTTGAACGCCTCGAACGCGAACAGACCCTGCCCGACGGCAGCCTTTCCTACTGTGTGCGCGAACTGGGCGACGGACGAAGCGATCTGCTGTTGGGGCTGTGCGCCGTCCATGATGCCTTGAAGCCCAAGCCCTCTGCGCAGCCCGCCTTTTCGGTGGGCGAGCCGTGGAGCGACCAGCTCCTGCCGGAAAACGAAATCGCCGGTCTGCTCTCGCGCACCGGGCCTAATCCGGTGGAATACATCGGCTCTGCGGCTGTGAGCGACGGGCGCGTCTGCGGCATGCTTGACGGACGCGAAACACAGCTTGCCGTGCGCGTTCTGAACGAGGCCGAGCGCCGCGTGGCGATTTCGGGAAATCATCTTCAGCTGCAGGTGAAAATCAAACGCGGAACCGCGCTTGAAGGGCAGGAGGAGCATATTCTTGCGCTTGTTGGCAAACTGCAGTCGCTTCACTCCGACGCGCTTTTGTTCGGCTGCGAAGCGTCCCGTGCCTTCCTGACGGACGCACAGTGGCAGGCGCTGCGCTTCCGCGAGGGATATCCGGAGGCTGAAACCGTGGCCTGGACGGAATGATTTGCGCCCGACGGCAGGAGTCAGCGATGTTTTTGGTGAACCCTTACCATAGCGATTTTTTGAATACACGAAAGGGTGATCCCCATGGCTCTGATGAATGTATCGTTCTTTTCGCCCACCCTGCGGCGCACCGTGCCGCTTACCGTTGTCATCCCCACCGACAAGCAGCTGCCCGGACAGCCCGGTTATCAGCAGGCTGCACCCTACAAGACCCTCTACCTGCTGCACGGCGCTTTCGGCTCCTGCCTGGACTGGCTCAGCGGCACCCGCATGCGTCCTCTGGCGCAGAACGCCAACCTCTGCGTGGTCATGCCCAGCGGTGAAAACAAGTTCTATGCCGATTCCAAAACCTCCGGCGACCGCTATGGCACCTTCGTCTCCGAGGATCTGGTGAATTTTATCGAGTCCACCTTCCCGGTGAGTAAAAAGCGCGAGGACCGTTTCATCGCGGGTCTGTCCATGGGCGGCTACGGCGCGGTGGTCAACGGCCTGCGCCATCCGGAAACCTTCGGCGCAATCGGCGCAATGTCGTCGGCGTTCCTCAAAAAGCGCATCCTCAACTCTGTGGATGAGCCCGGACGCGATCTGTTCACCCGCACGGAGTACATGACGATGTTCGGCCTCGACGACGTCAAGGACTTCGAAGGCAGCGAGCATGATTACGACATGCTTGCCCGCAAGGCCGCCAGGCGCAAAAAGAAGCCCGATATCTACCTGTGCTGCGGCACGGAGGACAGCCTGCTTCCCGTGAACCACCAGTTCCGCGAGCTGCTCAGCGAGCTTGGCTACAACATGACCTATGAAGAGTGGGAAGGCGACCACAACTGGAAGTTCTGGGATGAGGCCATTGAAAAGCTCATCAACTGGCTGCCCCTTGGCGAGGCTGTGAAGGGCGTCAGCAGCGAAAACGTACAGCAGAAGAAATAAACCATACGGAGGAGATACCAATGAACAATACCATCCGTCTCAACGCTCCCAATGTGCTCATGGTGGCTCACCGCGGTCTGAGCGGCATTGAACTGGAAAACACCGCGTCCGCGTTTGTGGCCGCCGGCAACCGCTCCTACTGGGGCATCGAAACCGACGTGCACCGCACCATCGACGGCAAGTACATCTGCTTCCACGACGACAACACCAAGCGTGTGGGCGGGGATGAGATGATCGTGGAAAAGACCACCTATGAAACCCTGCGTTCCATCCGTCTGGTGGACAAGGACGGCCAGAAGGGCCGCAAGGACCTGATCATGCCCTCTCTTGCCGAGTACATCAACATCTGCAAGAAGTACGACAAGACCGCCGTTCTCGAGCTCAAGAATCATTTCAAGCCCGAGCATATTCAGGAGATCGTGGCAATTATCCGTGAGTGCGGCTGGCTGGAGCGCACCACCTTCATCTCCTTTGACCTGCCCAACATGATCTGCATCCGCAGCCTGCTGCCCGAGCAGCCCGCCCAGTATCTCATCTCCGAGATCACCGACTGGCTGCTGGATGAGCTGGTCAAGAACAAGCTCGACCTCGACATCCGCTTCAGCGCCCTTACCGCCGAATACGTCCAGAAGCTGCACGAGGCCGGCGTCAAGGTCAACGTCTGGACCGTCGATAATCCCGAAGACGGACAGCGCATGGCCGAGTACGGCGTGGACTACATCACCTCCAACATTCTGGAATGATGACCGCTTTGCGGGAATCTGGCCTTGCATACCAAAAACAGGATCTGCTTTTTGAGGCAGATCCTGTTTCTTTGCTTTATGGAAGAATGCGTGCGGTGAGACGAACCTGATCCGGGGTCTGGGATCGGACGAAGACGCGGGCGCGGCCAAAGTGCAATCGTACTTTCTGAGAGGTGACGGGAATCATCCGGCCGATTTTGACCTGCCCGGAAATGGGCGGGTCGGAGAATTCCTTCTGGATGGAAAGGACGGTGATTTCGTTTTCACCCTCGCGGAAACGGCAGGGAAAGCGATAAGGACGCGCATGGCTGATGGACAGCCGCCCGCTGCGTTCGATGTTATTGCCGATTTCCTCGCCGTTGAGGAAGATGCGCGCGTCGCCGCCCAGACGCTCGAATTCGATGTATTCGCAGTCTTCCACATGGCTGATGCGCGTCGAAAGGGAGATCGTGCGGTCGGGAACGGTGCTCTCGGCATAGTACGCCACCACGCGCAGATCGTCCTCGAAACCGTTTCCGGCGGGCTCGGTTTCCAGCCAGTCGTGGCGGCAGCGCAGATGATTCGGCGCTTTAGGCGGTATGGTATAGAGCCCGTCCTCCGTCTGGAAGGTACGAAGGACGATGGCTTCTTCACCGGGCAGCAGCTTTTCGGGATCAAAGCAGGCCGGATTGCCGTTTCCAACGCCTGCGATCACGCCGCCGTCAAGACACACTTCCGTCAGGTTTTCAGCAGTGGGACAGAAAACGCCGTTTTCATCCACGGCCTCTATCTGATAGATGGCGGTGTCGTCGGCGCTTCCGGCTCTGAGCACCTCGGTGATCCTGAGATCCGCAATCTGTCCTGCCGTGCGCAGCCCGGCATGCAGCATGCTGCCGCGACAGATTCCCTCGGCGCTCAATACGCCCGGCTCGTAGGGCACGCGGAACACCGGCGCGTCAAAGCGTTTCACTGCGCGGGTTTCGAGCCTGCGGCCGTTGAGGAACAGCGTGACCTCCTCGCAGTTGGTGAACACGCAGACGTCGATCACGTCGCCGGGTTTGTGATTCCAGTGCGGCGCAAGGAAGAGCACCGGCTGATCCGTCCACCATGCCTGATAGTAGTAGAACGGCGGTTTTTCCATGCCGCACAGGTCGATGGCGCCGAAGGACGACGCAATAAAAGCCGTGATGAATGGGTTGGGCTCGCCGCGGTAATCGAAGCCTGTCCACAGGAAGCTGCCTGCAAGGTAATCGCGCTCTTCGAAGTACTTCACCCAGCCCTTGGGCGTGGAGCCCCACGGCATGGTCACAAGCCCGGAGGAATCCAATTGACCGCTGCCCAGGTCGTTTTTCGCGCCCAGACGGCTGAGGACATAGCTGCCTTCCTCAGTACCGATAAGCGGCTGCTTGGGATGGTCGGCGTGATACCCGTCCAGCCACCGTCCGCCCTGGTTTCCGTCGTTGCGGATGTAATTGACGCCGCGCACTTCGGCGGCTGCGTTGGCTCCGGTAAAATCAGGGCCGTTGTTGCCGCTGTACGTTACCGGCCGGGTGGGATCGAGCCGCTTGGCGATGCGGGTCATCTTTTCCATCAGGCGGAAGCTGTGGGGTTTGTCCTGCACGGAGAATTCCTCGTTGCCCAGCGACCAGATGAAAACGCAGGGGTGATTGCGGTCGCGCTCGATGACGTCTGTCAATTGACGGATGGCCTCGGGCGAGGTGCCGAACAGGCGCGTTTCGTCCATCACCAGCATGCCCAGCTCGTCGCAGGCGCGCAGAAGAGCCGGAGACGGCGCGTGGTGCGCGCAGCGGTAGGCGTTTGCACCCATTTCCTTGAGGCGGCGGATCTTGTAAAACTGCAGATTGTCCGTGAGCGCCACGCCCACGCCGCCGAAATCCTGATGCACGCATGCACCGCGAATTTTGAAGGGCTCGCCATTGAGCAGGAAGCCGCGGTCTGCATCAAAACCAACCGTGCGCACGCCGAATCGCTCTGCATGTTCCTCGCGTCCGATGCGGATGGTCAGCGTGTACAGATGCGGATGATCCACATGCCAGTATATCGGATGAGATATTTGGAGCGCGGCATGAACAGGCGCTTCGCCGTAGGGCGCGATCTCCACGGGGACACGCACAGGGTTTTCGCCTGCAATCTCAAACACTGCTTCGCCCATAAAAGGCTCGGAGGCGTCGTTGACCACGATGCACTCCGCCGACACAGAACCGTCCGGCTCAGTGCGGACAGCGGTCTTCCACGGCTTCACATAAATTGGCTCGGCAATATGCAAAAAGACATTGCGGTAGATGCCCGCGCCTTCGTACCACCAGCCCTCGTACTGGTCGCTGTCGACGCGCACGGCAATGGAATTGACTTCGCCGAAAATCAGATGGTCGGTGATTTCAAGGATGAAGGACGTGTAGCCGCTCAGGTGACGGTCGAGATACACGCCGTTGACCCAGACCGCAGCGTCGCGGAAAACACCCTCGAATTCGATGAACACCCGCTTGCCTGCCCAGCCGTCCTCCGGCACAAACTGCCTGCGGTACCAGCCGACGTGGCACACCGGCTCTGCTTCGGAGCGGCGTTCGGTCATGAAACGGTGGGAATGCGTGTTGGCACGCGCGCCTGCAAAGGTATTGGCGCGCAGATCAACCAGCAGCGAAACCGCCCAGTCATGCGGCAGATCCACCCTTTCCCAGCAGCTGTAATCGTAATAATGAGCCGGCGCGCCGAGTGCGTCGGAATACTTGTCAAAGCCGAAGCCGTTGAAGGCGTCCAGATCGTTTTCCAGCGCGAACTCCCATCCCTGATGAAAAGCAATCCTCTTCACATGAGTCCCTCCGAAAAGCTGCAGTATTGGAAAAACAGCGTTCCCCCTGCAGGAAGAACGCTGTATGCGCCGGTCAGTAGTTTTCCTTGAACCAGCAGACAAACATGTGGAGGATGGATGAGTGCAAATCCTCGATGCGCTCGTAGCTGCGCATGTCGGTTTTGAGCACGGCGGAGGCGCCGTCGCAGATCTTGCCGCCGCCGAAGCCGCTGAGGGCGATGATGGGGCAGCCGAGCTGTTTGGCGTAGGCACAGGCGTTGACGAGATCCGGCGAGTTGCCGCTGGCGCTGATGACGATGAGTACGTCGCCGGGACGCATCAGGTTGCCCAGCTGGAAGCGGAAGCATTCGTCAAAAGCGATATCGTTGGAGAGTGCGGTGACTTTTTCGATGTTGTCGCACACCGAGAGAATACGGAAGCGGCGGCGGTCGCCCCGAATGGCGTTTTTGCCGAAATCGCATACAAAATGATTGGCCGTGGCGGCGCTGCCGCCGTTGCCGGCAATGAAGACCTGCCTGTCGCCTTCGTAGGCGGCTTTGAGCAGATTGATGGCTTTTTCAAACTCGGCTGCGTCCAGCTTGTGAAGCTCTGCGCACAGCTCAGTGCAGTAGGCTTCCATCATGGCTTTCATCTCTGTACCTCCTTAATATCCGAAAAGATGCTCGCGCTGGCTGATGGCAATGGCTGCGCCGCTGTAGAGCCCGGCGTCGTAGCCCAGCGGCGTGGGACGGATGTCCACATCAGGATTGGCGCTGGTGTAGGTTTGCTCGGCAATGGTGGAGCGAAGCGTCTCCTCAAACACGTCAAAGGCCAGCGATACGCCGCCGCCGATGACCACACGTTCGGGATTTAACAGGTTGATGGCGATGGCCAGCACACGCCCAAGGTATTCGCCCTCCATGTCGTAAACAGCCTGCGCAAATGGGCTGTCGCCTGCGCGGGCGCGCTGGGCAATCATTTTGGCGTCCGCCGGGTCGCCGCCCAGCTCGATATAGTTGCGGGTGATGGCCGGACCTGCGGCATAGGCCTCCAGACAGCCCTGCTGGCCGCATTTGCAGGTTCTGCCGCCGTCGACGATGCGGCAGTGGCCGAATTCGCCCGCGCTGCCGCGGTGTCCGCGCAAAAGCTTTCGATTGGTGACAATCGCGCCTCCGATACCGTTGGACACGTTCATGAACACGAAGTCCGATACGTCCTGACAGCAGCCGAAGATCATCTCGGCCAGCGCGTAGGCCGAGCCGTCGTTTTCGCAGTACGCCGGAAGGCCGAGCGCCTCGGTGAGCATCGCGCACACGGGAAGGTCGCGGATGCCCGAAAAGCTGGCTTCCACCCACATGCCGCGCTCGGCATCCGTCAGTCCTGGAATGGTTGCGCCGATGGCCACAGGCGTTTCGCCGCATTCCAGCATAAGCAGCCGGGCTTCAGCGATGAGCGTGCTCATGACATGGTCGGCGGTCAGGTTTTTCCAGCGCCCTGAGCGCTTGGCAACGATGGTTCCGTCGCGGCGGATGATGCCCGCTACATACTTCGAGCCGCCGATGTCCAGACAAAGATAGCTTTCCAAGAGCCTTCATCCCTTCTGCTGTTCAATGTAGAGAGCGAGCATTTCCAGTTGGCTGGCCGTGCCGGTCTGGCCGAGCTTGCGCACCGTGACGCCGGAGGAAAGGTTGCCGATTTCGGCTGCCTCGGCGTAGGATGCGCCTGCGCAAAGCGCACTGACAAGGCCCGCAGAGCACGCATCGCCCGCGCCGCACACGTCGATGGGCCCGGGCTGGGATACGGCGGGAACGATCTGTTTTTCGCCGTTTTCCTCCACGGCCACGCCGTGCTTTCCGCAGGTGACGACCACCGGATGCCCGGTGAGACGGCGCAGATCATCCATGCACGCAAACACGGTTTCGGGATCAAAATCCGCTTCGGCACGTCCTGTCATGCGCGCGGCTTCCAGCTCGTTGCATTTGATCACCATGTCCCGGTAGAGGTGGATGAAGGCGCGCGAGTCGGCGTAGATGAGCTTGCCGGGATGGCGCCGGGCTATGTCGGATACGGCCTGACGCACGCGCGAGGTCAGAACGCCGGTGTCCTTTTCGCACACCTGATCCAGAAGCACAAGCGCGTCGGAGCGCTTAAGGGCTTCCTCCATGCGGCGGATGATTTCATCCTGCAGATCTTCAGGCGTTGGTGAAAAATTTTTGATATCGAGGCGGTTGCCCTCCTCGGGAAAGAGAGGCTTGATATAGGAGGGCGTAACGACCTGGGAGGAGACAATCACGCCGGAGGTGTCCACGCCGCGCTGACGGAGCAGCTTTTGCATTTCCCAGCCGTCGCCGTCGTCGCCCACGAGGGAGATGCATTCGAGCGTGCCGATGCCCATGGCGCTCAGGTTATTGAGCACGGTTCCGGCAGCTCCGGCGGCGGAGCGCTTTTTCACCACCTGAAAGGCCGTAATCCCGGTTTCCACGCTGGGTTCGTTGAGCGCGGTGTCGATTTCATACCAGCGGTCTAAAAACAGATCGCCGGCCACCGTCAGATGAAGCGAGGAAAAGCGGGAAAACAGCTCGTTGAGCCTTTCAAGCGTCATTTGCCTTCGCCTCCAAGCAGATTCCAGCACAGGGCGGGAACGGTGTCCTTGTGGACGCCCTGCACATAATAGCCCTCGCCGCCGTCGGAAACCGTGCGCGACATGATGGTCTTCCACGGGCGGAAGTAGTAGCGCGGATCGCTCTTGGGCGGCGTTTCCTGAACGTCCTTGCCTTCAAGGTCGAGCAGGTCGAATACCGCTGTGGTGAAGTGCGCGATCTGTCTGCCTTCCTGATGGGCGACGTTGCGGCTCATGCTCAGCGCCTTGAGATAGACCTCCGGGCCGATCACAGCGGAGCCAAAGTCGAGGAAGACGCCGTTTTCGAGGTTTTCGATGCAGTGGGTATAGATGAGGAAGTCACGGTAGCTGGCCTCGCCGATGGCTGCGCCGTCTGCATTGGGCTGCTCGTGCACAATGTCGCAGCCAACGCCCACATGCACCGTGACCGGCACCTGATTGCGGTATCCAGCGGCGAGCAGGCTGTACTGGCGGTAGGGGAATTCGTGCTCCTCGATGAAGCGTCCCAGCGCTTCGCCGAAACCGAGGCCGTCCCGCACGCCCTCGTTGATGGCCTGATTGTACAGCCCGTCCTCGTTCCACAATCCGAACTGGCCTTCGGAAATGTACTTGGCCACGCTTTCGGTGGTCGCGCCGATGAGGGCAAACTCAAAGTCGTGGATGGCCGCCGCGCCGTTCATGGCGAAGTGGGTGATGTAACCGGCCTCCATCATGGCGATCATGGAGGGCGCAACGCCGGAACGGATCACATGTCCGCCCAGCATCATGGTGACGTTGGCATTCTTTTCTTTGGCGGCGCGGATGCGGTCAGCCAGAATGTCGATGGTGGGATGACGGTAGCCGTTGTCGCTTACGGCGGGCTTCATCACGCTCAGGTCAAGGTCGTGGATGCGCTCGGAAATGGGCTTGAGGATGATGCGGGAGCGGTCAAACATGGGAAAAGGCATGCTGTGTTCCTCCTTACTTCGTGCCGAACAGTTCGCGTTCGAGTTCGCCGATATCGCGGTAATCAGGGATGATGATGTTGGCTCCGGCGCGGATTAAGCGTTCGCGCTTCCATTCGTCGATGCCCTTGCGCTCGCTTTCGTTGCTGGCCACGCCCACGGCATAGCCGCCCACCTCGCGCACGTTCTCGATTTCCACATAGCCGTCGCCGAAGCCCAGCAGCTTCTCACCCGACAGCTGATTTTCGCGCAGAATGCGCTCGATGACCATCTTTTTGGAGAAGGTCTTGTACTCGCGCTGCGCGCCGTAGATGTGTTCGCCGAAATATTTGTCCACGCCCAGAAGCTTTGCCTCGCGCCGGACGAACACCTCGTCGGTGCCGCTGGCCAGATAGGGCGTGACATTGTGGCGCAGGAGCATGTCAAGCATCTCGTAGGAGCCCGGCACCGTGAGCGTTTCCGGATCAATCGAGCCGTTTTCAAGGCCGGTGAGGCGGTCGTCGATGTGCTTTAAGAGCCGCGACTGATACTCGTCCTTGTACACCTGCGGATCCTCCGGCGTGCCGCCCAGCGCCGTGATTTCCTCAGCCAGCCGGATGCACTGGTAGATCGTCTGCTTGCCGGTGAGCACGGTGACGAAGTCGCGTACCTTGTAGCTGATTTCCGCCTCGGAAAATTCCTTTGCGCCGGGCGCTTTGCCCATCTCGTCGATGAAATAGGGCACCATGATGCCCTGCCAGCCCTCGCGCACAAGCGAGACGGTGCCGTCAAAATCCAGCACTGCGTATTGGAAACCGCCGGTATGCCCCTGATGGATACGCTCCATAAACTGCACCTCGCGTCTTTTGAAATTGTTGCCTGTTGGTTACAGTATACTTCAAAAGCGGCCCGTGCGCAATGAATGTGTACAGAAAATGTTTTTTCCACTCCGGCTGTTGACAATCCCTGTCGCGTGTGGTAAAGTTCCAACCATAAATCCAAACGCGATGACGAAATCCAAGTACATGTCGGGGTCTGTCCCTTCAGAGAGCTGCCGGGTGGTGCAAGGCAGCGGGAAGCCGATATGGAAATACCTTTCTGAGCGGCGGGGTCAAACGCTTATGCCAGTAGACCGCGACGGGCGCGCCCGATACAGCGCCAGGGGCTGATAGGCCCTGCGAGGCCGCATATTGCGGTAAACATGAGGTGGTACCACGGAATGAATCCCGTCCTCTGCTGTATTTGGCAGAGGGCGTTATTTTTTTGGAAGAAGAAAAAGGAGGCGCATCACATGCCTATTATCGATTTTCTGGAGCGAAACGCACGGCTCTACGGCGCGGAAACCGCGCTGGTGGAGATCAACCCCTCCGAGGAACGCGACAACGCCGTGACCTGGCGCGAACTCAACCTGATTGCATCCGCCAGCCCCGATACCCCGTACCGCCGCGAGATGACGTGGAACGAGTTTGACCGCAAGGCCAACAAGTTCGCCAACCTTCTCCTAAGCCGCGCAACGCCGCGCGGAGCCAAGGTGGCCATCCTGATGATGAACTGTCTGGAGTGGCTGCCGGTGTATTTCGGCATTCTCAAGGCGGGCTGCATCGCGGTGCCCATGAACTTCCGCTATTCCTCCGATGAAATCGAGTACTGTCTCGATCTGGCGGACGTGGACATTCTGGTCTTCGGCCCCGAGTTCGTCAGCCGCATGGACGCCATCGCTTCCAAAGTGCATCTGCGCACCATGTTCTTCGTCGGCAAGAACGGCCCGGATTACACCGAGGATTACCTGCGGCTGGTGGAGTTCTGCTCCACCTCCGCGCCGCCCGTTGCCCTCACCGACGACGATTACGCCGCCATCTATTTTTCTTCCGGCACCACGGGCTTTCCCAAGGCCATCCTGCACAATCACCGTGCGCTGGTGTCCTCCTGCCTCACCGAGCAGAAGCACCACTCCCAGAGCCGCGACGACGTGTTCCTCTGCATTCCGCCGCTGTACCACACCGGCGCCAAGATGCACTGGTTCGGAAGCCTGCTGGCTGGTTCCAAGGCGGTGCTCCTGCGCGGCGTGAAGCCTGAGTGGATTCTCCGCGCCGTATCCGAGGAAAAGTGCACCATCGTATGGCTGCTCGTGCCGTGGGCGCAGGATCTGCTTGACGCTGTTGACGCGGGCAAGGTGAGCATCGGCGATTACATGCTCGATCAGTGGCGGCTGATGCATATCGGCGCGCAGCCCGTGCCGCCCAGCCTCATCAACCGCTGGCTCAAGCTCTTCCCCAACCACCAGTACGACACCAACTACGGCCTGTCCGAATCCATCGGCCCCGGCTGCGTGCATCTGGGCGTGGAAAACGTGCACAAGGTCGGCGCCATCGGCGTTCCCGGGTCTCTGTGGGAGACGAAAATCGTCGACGAGCGCGGGCAGGAGGTTGCGCAGGGCGATGTGGGTGAACTGATCGTCCGCGGCCCCGGCGTGATGCTGTGTTACTACAAAAATCCCGAGGCTTCCGCCGAAGTGCTCCGGGACGGCTGGCTCTACACCGGCGATATGGCCAGGCAGGACGAAGACGGCTTCATCTACCTTGTTGACCGCAAGAAGGACGTCGTCATCTCCGGCGGCGAGAACCTCTATCCCGTTCAGATCGAGGACTTCCTGCGCGGCTTTGAGAAGATCAAGGACGTCGCCGTCATCGGTCTGCCGGACGCGCGTCTGGGCGAGATTGCCGCCGCGATCATCGAGATCAAGGAAGGCCTTGACTGCACCGAGGACGAGATCAACGACTTCTGCAAAGCGCTTCCGCGCTACAAGCGTCCGCGCAGGCTGATCTTTGACAAGGTCCCGCGCAATCCCACCGGCAAGATCGAAAAGCCCGTCCTTCGCGAAAAGTACTGCAAAGGCCGTCTGGTCGAAGCCCAAACCAGGGGCTGACCAGGGGCTGACCAGGGGCTGAGCCCCTGGACCCCGGACCGCTTCGCGGGGGTGGGCGATAGAGTTTGGTTTTGTACATAAGACCGCCGCACCTGCGGTGAGCGAATGCACCGGAGGGCCTCCCGGCTCGCTTGTGTGATCGGGATGACGGGTTGAATCAGGAATTATTAGAGAAAGCGAGGCACTACGATGGATCTGTTTATCAAATTGTCAATGCTTGTGGTATTCTTTGGCGTTATGATTGGGATCGGCCTGTATTGCCGCCGCCATGCGACGGATGTGAATGGCTTTGTGCTGGGCGGACGCAGCGTCGGCCCGTGGCTTACGGCCTTTGCGTACGGCACCTCGTATTTCTCTGCGGTTGTGTTTGTGGGTTATGCCGGTCAGTTCGGCTGGAAGTACGGCATTGCCGCTACGTGGGCGGGCATTGGCAATGCGCTTCTGGGCTCGCTTCTGGCGTGGGCGGTGCTTGGACGCCGCACCCGCGTGATGACCCAGCATCTCGACAGCGCCACCATGCCTCAGTTCTTCGAAAAGCGCTTCGATTCCAAGGCGCTCAAGCTGGCGGCTTCGGCGATCATCTTCATCTTCCTCATTCCCTACACCGCATCTTTGTACAACGGCCTCAGCCGCCTGTTCGGCATGGCGTTTGACATCGACTACTCCATCTGCGTCATTGTTATGGCGGTTCTGACCGGCGTCTACGTCATCGCCGGCGGATACATGGCCACCGCTATCAACGACTTCATTCAGGGCATTATCATGATTGTGGGCATCATTGCCGTCATCGGCGCCGTGCTCAAGGGACAGGGCGGCTTCCTCGAGGCGCTGAACAAACTGGGTCAGGTATCCGACCCGGCGGTGTCCTCCACGCCCGGCGTGTTCGCGTCCTTCTTCGGGCCTGACCCGGTCAACCTGCTGGGTGTGGTAATTCTCACCTCGCTTGGCACCTGGGGTCTGCCGCAGATGGTGCAGAAGTTCTACGCCATCAAGTCTGAACAGGCCATCAACAAGGGCATGATCATTTCCACCGTGTTTGCGCTGATCGTGGCCGGAGGCTGTTACTTCCTGGGAGGCTTCGGACGGCTCTTCTCCGCGCAGATCGACATCGCCGCCAATGGCTTTGACAGCGTGATTCCCACCATGCTCTCGGGACTTTCCACCTTCCTGATTGCCATCGTGGTCATTCTGGTGCTGTCGGCCTCCATGTCCACGCTGTCTTCGCTGGTGCTGGCATCCGCCTCGACGCTGACGCTTGATTTCATCAAGGGAACCGTCGTCAAGGAGCTGGACGAAAAGAAACAGCTTCTGATTATGCGCGCGCTGATTGTGGTGTTCATTGCGATTTCTGTGGTGCTGGCCATTGTTCAGTACAAATCCAGCGTCACCTTCATCGCCCAGCTCATGGGCGTAAGCTGGGGCGCTCTGGCTGGCGCATTCCTGGCGCCCTTCCTCTTCGGCCTCTACTGGAAGCGCACCACCAGGGCGGGCGTCTGGGCGAGCTTTGTCTTTTCCACCGTGGTGATGCTTGCCAATGTCGTGGCCAAGGGCCTGTTCCCGGCTGTTCTTCAGAGTCCCATCAACGCGGGCGCGTTCTGCATGATCGCCGGACTCATCATTGTGCCGGTTGTGAGCATCCTCACGCCCAGACCTGACCGCGCGCTGGTGGAGCAGGTGTTCAGCTGCTACGAGCGCAAGGTGCTGGTCACGGTAAAGGACTCCATCGGCGATCAGGAGGCATAATCAATGAAGCTGTTTATCAGGGCTTTGCTGGCGTTCGTTTGCGGATTTGCGATGTGCGCGGCGCTTCTGTTCCTGCCTGCGGGCACGGTGAATTATCCGGGTGCATGGCTGTTTCTGGCGCTATTGTTCATTCCGATGCTGATTCTGGGCGCGGTGCTGCTGATCCGTTCGCCCGGACTTCTGCGCGAGCGGCTGAACGGGCGCGAAAAGCAGAAATCCCAGCAGGGTGTGATGGGACTGGCGGCGCTGGTGATTTTTGCATCGTTCATTCTGAGCGCTGTGGATTTCCGATTCGGCTGGACGGACGTGCCGGGATGGCTGATGGCCGCCGCGGCTGTGGTGCAGCTTGCGGGCTACGGCCTGTACGGCGAGGTCATGCGCGAGAATGCATGGGTATCGCGCACGGTCAAGGTGCAGCAGGGGCAGAAGCTTGTGGACACGGGTCTGTACGGCGTGGTTCGTCATCCCATGTACATGGCGGCTTCGGCGATGTTCCTTGCGATGCCGCTGGTGCTGGGCTCGTGGATCGGCTTTGCGGTGATGGTTCTGTTTCCTCTGGCGATGGCATGGCGCATCTTCGAGGAAGAAAAGCTGCTTGTCAGCGAATTGGACGGCTACGAGGACTATCGGCGCAGGGTGCGCTGGCGGATGATTCCGTTTGTCTGGTAAAACATTCGAAAATCCTTTTTCGTTCCGGGGTGGGACGAAAAAGGATTTTTTTGTCAAAAGGATTGAAAATTACGCTATTAAGGGTGTATAATGCGTGCGAATTCAACCAAAGGAAGGGACCTGGGTGAAAGAGGAACGGGAATATCTGGTGCCTGATTATTTTGAGCACTTTACCTGCAAGATGGGATCATGCCGCGCGGCGTGCTGCGTAGGGTGGCCCATCTCGTTTTCGCTGAAGGACTATTACCGCCTGCTGGGCATGGAATGCAGCCCGGACTTGCGGCGCAGGCTGGATGGTGCGATGCACATCAAGCTGCATCCCACGCCGGAATCGTATGCGGAGATCTCTCCGCGCTTTGATGGCAACTGTCCGCTGCGCATGGACGACGGCCGCTGCTGGCTGCATGCGGAGATGGGTGAGGAGGTGCTCTCCAGCGTATGCAGGCTGTACCCGCGCGGCGCGCGTCTGGACGGCGCGAGCGAGTGTTCCTGCGCCAACAGCTGCGAAGGCGTGCTGGAGCTTCTGTTTTCCCGTGACGAGCCGATTGCCTTTGAAAAACGGATGCTGACGCTGAAGCTGCCGGATTCGTCTGAACGCGAGGTGCACTTTGAAACCCTCGGACGCGCGCAGGAGATCCGGCTGTGGCTGATCCGTCAGATGCAGCAGCAGGCGCTTCCGCTTCCGCAGCGGCTGATGGCCATGGGTCACGCACTGTGGGCTTTGGACGAGGCGCTGGCCGAACGGGACGAGCATCAGGTGCAGCGGCTTCTGCTGGGACAGAGGCGCATCCGTCCTTTGCAGCCGCAGGAGCTGGCGCAGGGGCAGCTGAACTTTGGCCTCGAGGTGGCCAGAGGAATGCTGGCGCTGCTGGATGAACGCAGCGTGAGCATCCGCGAATACGGCGAGGCGGCGCTTGCGTATTTTGGAGAGGATGAAGGTTCCTTCCAGCGCTATGCCCGGGCGCGCGCCCATTTTGAGACCGCCTATCCCAAGTGGGATATCTGGTTTGAGCACATGCTGGTCAACCATATGTTTTTTGTGCAGTTTCCTTTCCAGGATCGTCCTGAAAGCCTGCGCGACGAATTTGTTGCCCTGTGCGCGGTGTATGCGCTTTTGCGTTTTCTGGGCATCGGCTGGCTGTGGGACAAAACGGAAACGTCTGACTTTGTGGACGTAGCTGCCGCAGCCTTCCGCCTGATCGACCATACGGCGTTTGACCGGTATGCGGCGCACATGCTCAAGCGTCTGGGCTGCGACGATTGGGAAAAAATCCATGATCTGATCAGCCTGTGAATCTGAAAAAGCATCCCCTTTTTGAAGGGGATGCCAGCGTGTCGAAAAAGCTCGCCTATGGCGATCTTTTCCGCCAAATACTGGTGGAATGTTTTCGTGCAAGCACGAAAAAGCCCCGCCCGACCGGCAAAGCCGGTCGATACGATTGAAAATCAGAGGGGCCGCGGCCCCTCCAATACCACCCCAAAGGGTTTATCGACAGTCTGAAGCATCCCCTTTTTGAAGGGGATGCTTTTATGTCAGTTGATGATCTGTTCGATCCATTCCAGCTGCAGCGCGTGAACTGCGCCGGAGAGGACGATGCTGGGGCTGACGGGCACCAGCGAGAAATCCGGCAGCACGCGGCCTGTGCCGGACATCCGGCGTGCAAGGCCTTCGCGCAGCGCATCCAGATAACGCGCGGCAAAGGGATGGGCATAGCGGCAGTCGATCACGGCGTGGTCGGGATCGAAGTGACGCACCAGCTCGGCCATGAGCTCAGCGGTTTTGTCGGCAAAGCGGCTGAGCACCTCCCAGTAGCGGTCGGGGTTGCTTTCGGCGGCGGTGCGGAAGGCGTCGTAGCTGATATCGGCCAGTCCGAGTTCCCGGGCAAACGCGCCCAGCGCCAGCTGACTGTCGTAAGACACGCCGGTGGGATCGCTGTAGAGCCCTGCGTCGCCGAAGGAATGGTTGCGGCCGTAGATCAGAGAGTCGTTGTGCATTACGGCTCCGCCCAGCACCTCGCCCACGCACAGGAAATAGAACAGCGGATAGTTGGCATGCTCCAGAAGCACCGGGAAGGCGCGCACGGCATACTTGACGTTTTTGTCGGCGATGTAGTGATAGTCGCCGAGGTTTTCGCGCAAAAGCTGCTTGAGCGCCGTAAAGCTCAGCTTTTTGGGCAGATGATAGGTCAGCAGCGTATCGCTGTCCTTGTTGTAGGAGTCCGGGGTGATGATGGCCACGCCCAGCAGATTGCGTCCGCCGAGCGAGGCGGTGATACGCTCGCGGATTTCCCGGGCAAAGGCGGTGAGCTGGTCGACGAAATCATCCGGGCTGCCGTTTACGCAGGCGCAGCCCCTGCCAAGAGTCTGCTGGTTGAAGCCCAGCAGGGTGTAGCGGAAATTGTAATTGTTGATTTCCAGCACCAGCCATGCATGCTTCTCGCTGGAGAGCGTGATGATCTCCGCCTTGCGGCCGGAGGCGCGGGGCTCGGTGCGCGCAACCGTGGCGAAGGAGAGCACTTCATGGCTCTTGAGCAGTTCCACCAGATTGGATACCGTCATCAGGCTCAGGCCGGTCTGTTCGGCCAGCGCGTTGCGCGTCATCTCCGGCGTGTTGGACAGCAGGTCCAGAATGCGCCGCACGTTCTGCTTGCGGATGGAGGACTGATCAATGGTTTTCATCAAGGATCTTTTTCAGCTCCTTTCCCATTTCCTCGCCCAGCCGTTCGGCCTCGCCGGGAACGACGGGGAGGCGTTTGTACAGGAAGGTGGATTCGAGCGCAGCGTACGCGCCGCGTTTGATATCGTCGCGCGTGGGCAGATAGCCGAGCAGTTCTTCGGCGCAGCCGAGGGTCAGCGCGTCCTGGCGGCCCAGAATGTCGCGGATCTCCATGCCGATCACGGTGAAGCCCTCAAAGGGCAGCGCGATCACGGGCAGGCCGCCGATGACGGCGTATTTCACGGAAATGCGTTCTTCGCAGGAAAGACGGTCGAGCTTTTCCAGCATTTCCTCTTTCCAGATCAGCGCCACCTTTGCCGCAGGCTGATCCTCGCCTCCGGCGTTTTCCACGGCGACCAGCGCGGCGGAGCGGATGTCGTCCGCCGTTACGGGGGTCAGGCGCAGGGTAAAGGGGATTGCGCCGGTTTTGAGTGTCAGCGGCAAAGCGGTCTGACCGGCCATGAAGGTATCGGTGATGAGCTTCGCGCATTCGGTGGTGCGCTCCGGCGTGGGCTTCCACGGGTCAATGTCGCCGCACAGGCCGTTTAAGAACAGGCTTTCATAGCCCTTTTCAGCCATGAAGGCGTTCACTTCGCCGGCAAGGTCTGCGCTGATGGCGGTGGAAATGCGGCGGAAGACGCAGTGGCAGGCGGCGCTGACGGCGGCGATGGGCTTTTTGCCGGCGCGGTCAAAGATCAGTCCGCGCACGGTGCGGTCGACCGGGCCGTCGGGATTGGCGCGGTTGTAGATGTAATCGCCCTCCAGCGGAAGGGAGACATGCGAAAGGTTCGTGACCTCCGCAAGATCGGCATAGGCTTCGTCGACGGCGCTGCAGATGCGTCCGGCCACGGTGGACACATAGTCCGGGTCGGGATAGCCGCAGCCTTCGTGATACTTGACCGAGGGGCCGGTGTGCGTGTGGACGCTGACGATGATGAAATTTTCCGGTTTCACGCCGTAGCGTGCGGCATAAGCGGCCACATCCGCGCAGATGTGGCGGTTAAGTCCCAGCAGCTCGCAGCTGATCAGCAAAAGACGGTCATTTTCCGTTTCCACAAAGACGGCGCGGGCGTACAGCGGGTCCTGCAGGCTCAGGGCACGGCGTTCGAGGTAGTATCCATAGCCGGTGAGTTCCACGCCCAGAGACGGGGTGAGGTCAGATTTTCCGAATCCTGCGCGCATGGGGATGCGCCTCCTTTTATTTGAGTCCGGGGATCTGGCTGGCGTATTTTTCAATCAGGCGGTCATTCCACTCGTCGCCGCCGTCGACGTTGCTGGACTTAAAGTAGTCGGCCTCGAAACCTTCCTCCAGCGAAAGCTCCTTGACGCGGCAGACGATGGACTGAAGCATCGCTGCGCCCACCGCCGTGGAGGTCGGGCCCACCATGGAGCCGTCAGCAGCCTGCCAGCTGGCGTCGCCAAGCACGCCGCCGTTGTCCAATACCAGATCAGCCGCCTCAAACAGGCGAAGATTGAGACGGTTGCGGCTGGTAACGGCCTGCGTATGCTGAAGGCTGGTGAGCGCGATCACATACGCGCCGCGCTTTCTGGCTTCCATGGCCAGCAGCACCGGCACGGCGTTGCGGCCGGAGTTGGACATGTCAATCAGCACGTCGCCCGCCTTGATGGGATACTTTTCAAGCAGGATGTCGACCCATTTTTCGTCGCGCTCCTCCTGGGTGGAGCCGGCGGCGGAGATGTGCAGCATCAGCTTTTCATCCAGAATGGGGCACAGGCGCACCATGCCGCCTGCGCGGTAGAAGATTTCCAACGCCAGCAGATGACCGTGGCCGGTGCCGAAGGTATAGACCATGCCGCCGTTTTTGAGGCAGGCTGCGATCTGCTGCGAAGCCTCTTCCATGGCAGGCAGCTGGCTTTGGAGGGTGCGGGTGAGGACGGATTGGAGATTGTCAAAGTAAGCGTTGATGGCACTCATAATTACGACTCCTTATAATAGGAAGATTTCAAATTTTCAAGAACCTCCGGCGTAAGCGCTCCACGTTTCTGGAAGAGGTGAATCAGCGCGCCCAGCTCCGGCGGATAGTCCGGCGAACAGATCTCCGCCTCGGGAGACAGGCGCCTGAGCTCCTCGCCAAACAGGCGTCTGGCCAGCTCATTATGCTCGAACACGCCTCCGTAGAGGCCGACGAGGCGGGATTCGGGATGGGTTTTCACCAACTGCGCAGCCTGAAGCGCAAGGCGGCGCATGTTGCGGGAAACGATTTCCAGCGCGGCTTCCTCGCCTTCTGCGGCGCGGATGAGCACATGCTTTGCAAACCCGGCCACCTTTTCCGGCGGCAGCGGATAGATGCAGTCGATCAGCTTGCGGGGTTCCTTCGCGCCGAAATAGCCGAGCGCATCCTGCGCAAGCGCCGTTTTGGATGCAAGCCCCTCAAACTGGTCGATGGCGCGCAGAAGCGCCTCGCGCGCAAGCGTGTAGCTGCTGCCTGCGTCGCCCAAGAGATAGCCCCAGCCGCCGCTGGCATGCTGCCGGCCCTGCTGGTCCAGACACACCAGCATCGAGCCCGTGCCGCAGATCACAATGACGCCCGGGCGGCCCTGCGTGAGGCCGATGAGCGCCGCATATGCGTCGGACTGCAGATCCAGCATCTCCCGGGTGAAAAGGCCGCCGGTGAAGAGCGCAGTGGTTTCTTCGTCCGCCGGAAAATCCAGCGCGGACATGCCGGCGCACAATTCGTCAATTTCTGCGCCTGATGCGTCCGAAAGCGTGCGCGCCATCTCTTCCAGACGGCTGCGAACCGTGTCTACGCCGACGTTGTGGAAGTTCAGCCCGCCGCCTTCGCACCGGGCGGCGATGCGTCCGTCCGGCCAGGCCGCCGCTGCGGTGGAATGGGTGCCGCCGCCGTCGATGCCAATGAGAATGCCCATGAGCAGAGGCCTCCTTAGGGGAGATCAAAATGTGCATACATATGTAACTAATTTTATTCGACAGCATTTTCCCGCTTCCTTCTGCTAAGGAAACACTAAAAAGAGTTTCTAAAAAGCTTGGAGGAATGCTTGACTTTCAACAAAGGCATGGTATACTATTTTGGTATAGATGGACAAAACCGCAGAAGTCAGGACAAATCTGACAGGGATGTTGTGGAAAACGTGTGCTATATTCATAGTCACCAAAAGATGACGAACATCCCTCAGAGGCTGCAGACAGGCGCTCCTGTCTGTCTTTGAATTCTTCAAAGACAGTGCGGCAGTCAGCACTTCCCTTGTCCGTCGAACGAGAAAGGAGACCTATGGTATGAGCACCACCGCGTTGAAGGCCAAGCAGAAAAAGAAGACGCAAGGTTCAAACGGTTCCTCGTTTGACAATCTTGAGATCTTCCTGCTGCACCTCCCCACCACGATCTGGTATCTGATCTTCTGTTACGCCCCCATGTTCGGCGTAGTCATCGCGTTCAAGAACTACAAAGTCCGCCCCGGCAAGAGCTTCCTGTGGAGCCTGTTCAAGAACTCCAAGTGGTGTGGATTTGACAACTTCGAATTCCTGTTCAAGTCCAGCTATTTCGAGTCCATGATTCGCAATACGCTGGTTTACAACCTGATTTTCATCATTCTTGGCGTACTCATTCCTGTTACGCTGGCCATTCTCATCTCCCAGCTCTACTCCAAGAAGATGGCCAAGATCTGTCAGACTGCCATGTTCCTGCCCCACTTCCTCAGCTGGGTTGTTATCAGCTACTTCGTGTACGCCTTCCTGGCCACCGACGCCGGTCTGGTCAACAACGTAGGAAGATCGCTTGGCTTGACAGACGGCAAACACGCATGGTACTCGGATGTCGGATTCTGGAAATATTTCCTGGTATTCCTCAACCAGTGGAAGGGCATGGGATACGGCATGGTCGTATACCTTGCCACCATCAGCGGCATTGATAACGAAATGTACGAGGCCGCCCTCATCGACGGCGCTTCCAAGTGGGAGCAGACCAAGTACATCACGCTTCCCTGCCTGCGTCCTATTATCTCCATCATGTTCATCATGAATATCGGTTCCATTTTCCGCAGCGACTTCGGTCTGTTCTACCAGTCTACCCGCAACTCCGGCGCGCTGGTTGAAATTACCCAGACGATTGACGTATACGTTTACAAAGCGCTTCTGGAAAATCCGAATATCAACATGTCCTCTGCATCGTCCTTCCTGCAGTCTGTGTGCGGCTGCATCACCATCGTGCTTGCCAACATCGTGGTCAAGAAGATTGATCCCGACGCCGGTATGTTCTGATCGGTGAGATGATTAAGGAAAGGAGATAAAGAAATCATGGCTAAGAAAAAGCAAAAGCAGGGTCTTGAGGGCCTGCTGAAATTCAACCGTGTTAAGCCTGCCACCAATGTTGCAATATCTGCTTTGTTTATCTTCCTCGCATTGCTGTGCTTTATGCCGGCTCTGCTGGTGCTGATTGTATCGTTCTCTGCTGAAGAGTCCGTTCGTGCTATCGGCTACAGTTATTTCCCCACTGCCTGGAGCGTCGCCAGCTATGAATATCTGTTCAAGCAGGGCGCCTACATTGGCAAGGCGTTCCTCAACTCCATTTTTGTTACCGTTGTCGGCACCAGCCTGGGCCTTGTCATGTGCTCTACGATGGGCTATGCGCTCAGCCGCCCCAACTACCGCCTGCGCAAGTTCTTCAGTATCTTCATTCTGATCCCCATGCTGTTCAGCGGCGGTCTGGTAGCCAGCTACATGATCAACGTCAACATTCTGGGCCTGAAGAATACTTACTGGGCGCTGATTCTGCCGATCTGCTGCTCCAGCTTCTACGTTGTCATCATGAGAACGTTCTTCCAGACTTCTGTTCCCGAGGCAATCATTGAATCGGCCAAGATTGACGGCGCACGCCAGCTGCGTATCTTCGCGCAGATCGTGCTGCCCATCTCTCTTCCGTCCATCGCGACCATCGGCCTGTTCTTTACCTTTGCTTACTGGAACGACTGGATGATGGCAAAGTACTACCTCAACACCAACATGCAGAGCATCTTCCCCCTGCAGTACGTGCTGATTACGCTGGAGAACAACATCGACTTCCTCACCCGCAACTCTGAGTTCCTCGGACCCGAGGAAAGCCACAACCTCCCCGCCGAAACGGTTCGTATGGCCATGGTTATGGTTGCTGTTGTTCCGATCGCCTGCTCTTATCCCTTCTTCCAGAAATACTTCATTTCTGGTCTTACGATCGGCGCAGTAAAGGGTTGACAATCCGTTCTCTTGGGATTATAGTAAGAGAACAGAAAACGATTATAGTGGCAGAGTAATTGCCATTGTAATAAATCAAAAAGGAGGGTTTCTATAATGAAGAAGCTCGTATCTCTGGTTCTTGCTCTCATGATGGTTCTGTCCATGAGCGCAGCTCTGGCTGAAGAACCCATCAAGGTCACTTGGGCAATGGGTTGCGGCGGCACCGCTCCCACCGACAATGCTATGGTTCTGGATGCGCTGAATGCTATCAGCCGCGAAGCCATCGGCGTTGAAGTTGACATTCAGTACTTCACCCAGGATCAGCTGATGAACTCCATCAACACCGGCGAAGTGTTTGATATCTACTTCACCTGTGACTGGTACTTCAACACCAACCAGGCCACCTCTGACGGCCTGTTCCTGGATGTTGCTGAGGCCGTGAAGACCGTGACCCCCGACCTGTATGCTTCCATGAGCGAGCAGGTTTGGGAGCTGGCCAAGACCCCCGACGGCGGTCTGTACGCCATCCCCAACAAGAAGGACTATGCCGCGATGAACTTCATCACCTATCCTTCTGAAGTTGCTGCCAAGCTGGGCTTCGAAATTCCCGATGCCATCTCTGCCTGGTCCGAGCTGACCCCCTTCCTGGAGGCTTGGAAGGCCACTCTGGCTGAAAACGAATATCCCGTCTGGATCGGCGGCTCTGCCCGTGGTCTGGAATCCTCCTTCGACTTCATCGACCGTACTGCTCTGATCGGCTGCGTATACGGCACCGACAAGGTCGTGACCGTGTTCGAAGATCCCGAAATCATGGAACGCTATCGCACTCTGGCTGACTGGTACAGCAAGGGCATCATCAACCCCGACGCTGCTCTGATCACCGAGACCGCCATCGACACCAGCAAGGAACGTCTGGACATGGTTCAGGCTTGGCCCGGCTATGACTACTCCGTTTCCAACGGCTATCCCACCGAAATGACTCTGTATGCTGGCCCCAACCTGAACGTTGCCGGCGTGCAGGGCTCCATGAACGCTCTGTCCGTTGCTCTGGAAGACGACACCGCCAAGCGTGATGCCTGCCTGAAGCTGATCGAGCTGATCCACACCAACCAGCTGTACAACGATACCCTGCGTTACGGCGTCCAGGGCTATCACTGGAACTACGTGACCGAAGAGCAGAACGCTGAGATCGCCGGCACCGTGCTGCGCACTCAGGAAGGCAAGGACAACTATGGTCCTTGGGCTTTCTCTTGGCCCGCCTACTTCGAGACCAGCATCTCTGTGTCCGAAGAACAGGTCGCTGGCACTGCCAAGGCTCCCAACCTGGAGCAGTACAACATGTACTATGAAGCCGTAGCCGCCAACGGCAAGGCTTCCGCTCTGGGCTCCTTCAAGATGGACACCTCTGCTTGGACCTCTCAGCTGGCTGAGATGACCGCCATCAAGGACGAGTACTTCTCTGACTTCGCCACCGGCACCCGCTCCATCGACGAAGTGTACGACGAGTTCATCGCCAAGATGAATGCTGCTGGTCTGCAGGACATGATCAAGGACGCTCAGGCTCAGCTTGACGCTTACCTCGGCAAGTAATTTCTGCCGCAGATTAAACTGCTAAAGAAATAAACCCTTCAGGGCGAAGGCGAAAGCCTTCGCTCTGTTTTTTCGCCCAGGCTGACGGTTTTCCGTCACGCCTGGGCTATCTTTCATTTCCAGACTTGTGTGCCGCTCCCTAATGGTCGAAGGGACCCTTCCCTTCGACCCGGTCGCTGTCGCATAAGTTGATTTTGCGGCTTGGCGCGTGAAATGGTAAAGTGTGACGATGAGACGTGGATTTACTGTGTAGATGGAATGGTTGCAACAGGCCTGTACCGTTGAAAGAATCAAAATAGATTTCACCAATCTCTGTAAAAGTTTCGTCATACTATTGTAAAAAATATCGTATTCGTTTATAATACACGTGTACGCGCATGCTCTGCGTGTATTTCCCCAACCTGAAATACAGAGAAGGAGCGGACGAATATGCTCAATCCGCGTCAAGTGATTACGGCACTGAAACAGAATATCGGCAAGGTCATCGTCGGCAAGGACGAGGCGATCGAGCTGCTTTTGATTGCGATGCTGTGCAAGGGTCATGTGCTCATCGAGGATGTGCCCGGCACAGGCAAGACCACGCTGGCCGGCGCGCTGGCAAAGTCGCTGGACTGCTCGTTTAACCGCATCCAGTTTACGCCGGACGTGGTTCCCAGCGATATCACCGGCTTCACCATGGTTAACATGAAATCCGGCGAGATGGAGTTCCATCCCGGATCGATCATGTGCCAGATCGCGCTGGCGGATGAAATCAACCGTACCTCGCCCAAAACGCAGTCGGCTCTGCTGGAGGTTATGGAGGAGTATCAGGTTACGGTCGATGGCGTGACGCATCCGCTGCCCAAGCCCTTCATGGTGCTTGCCACGCAGAACCCCGGTGAGTTCGTGGGCACCTGTCCGCTGCCTGAAGCGCAGATGGACCGTTTCTTCCTGCGTATTTCGATGGGCTATCCGACCCTCGAGGAAGAAATGGCGGTTCTGGAGCGTTTCAGCGGCACGGTGAAACCTCAGGAAAACCTGACGGCTGTGTGTTCTGCCCGCGACGTCATCGCCCTGCAGGATATGATCGGCACCGTATACTGCTCCAAGGAAGTGCGTCATTACGTGGCCAATATCGCTGCAATGACCCGTCAGCATCCGAGCCTGCAGCTGGGCGTGTCCACCCGCGGTGCTATCGCGCTGATCCGCGGTGCGCAGGCCTGCGCTCTGCTCAATGACCGTGACTATATCCTGCCTGAGGACGTGCAGCGTATGGTGCTGCCCGTGCTGGCTCACCGCATCACGCCCAGTCCCGAAGCCAAGATGAAGGGCATCTCCGCTGAACGCATCCTCATTGCCGTGGTAGAGAACGTCCCCGTCCCGCTCCGCCTGAGCTGAGACTGAAACGATCACCCAAGCGAGCCGGGAGGCCTTCCGGTGCTGCGCACGGCGAATGTACCGATGCGCTCATTTACCGGAGGTGAGGCAGCCTGAGAAGTAATCAACAAACTCCGTCATACAAGCCCCGCGAAGCGGTCCGGGGTGCAGGGGCACTGCCCCTGCCGATCACCCAAGCGAGCCGGGAGGCCCTCCGGTGCTGCGCACGGCGAATGTACCGATGCGCTCGTTTACCGGAGGTGAGGCAGCCTGAGAAGTAATCAACAAACTCCGTCACACAAGCCCCGCGAAGCGATCCGGGGTGCAGGGGCACTGCCCCTGCCGGGTCAAGGGCGGAGCCCTTGGAAAGGAGGACACGTACTTGAAAAAACCGAATCTGACACTCGGCGTGTGCTTCGGGTTTTTTCTGCTGTGCGCGCTGTCGATGGGAAATCGGACGTATCTGCTGATTTCCATCATTATTGCGCTGGCATGGGTGTTCTCCTATGTGAGCGTTCAGCTGGCGGAAAAGAGCGTAAAAGTGCGTAATGGCCTGAGCGGCACAAAGGTGAACCGCGGCGAGGTCGTAAGCATGGAAATCGCGGTGTCTCATACCAGCCCGCTGCCGATTGCGCCTGTTGCGCTGAGAATGAGAGCGACGTCGAATACGCCGGCGGGTACCATCCACCTGACGCAGCTGGGCAAGCGCAGACAGCGGGTCGTGCATAAGTTTGCCGCAGATCATGTGGGCGCAATGTTCCCCGGCGTGGATAGCTATGTGGTCAGCGACGTGTTCGGATTTTTTAAGAGAGAGCATGAGCCGCCGACTGCTGGTCAGGAGCTGCTGGTGCTGCCGGTTCCGTTTGAGGTGGAGCCGCTCACGTTCGCCGCAGGCGATATGGGCGTGGAAACCATGAAGCGTGCGATGGAAGATCCGTCCTCGCCCAGCGATATCCGTGCATGGCAGCAGGGCGATCCGCTGAAACGAATCCATTGGAAAGCTACCGCGCGCAAGCGTGAATTGATGGTGCGCCAGTTTGAAGAGCCCGCACTGCCTGATGCGCTGGTGCTGCTGGATACCTCTCCGCCGCATCTGACGGAAGGCTGGCCGGAGGAAAAGCGCGCGTTCATCAAGGACGCCATTCTTGAAACGGCTGCGAGTGTGGTCAACTGCCAGATCCGTCAGGATAACCCGGTGCGCATGCCGATGGTGGGCGACCGGCCGATGGAGTACTCCAGCCGGATGGGTCTGCCTCTGCTTCTGGAAGAACTGGCCAGATGCACATTCAACGAAACCGAGCGCTTCGAGCGCGTGGTGATGATGCAGCTGGCGGAACTGCGCAAAACCGGCGCGGTGGTGATCATCACCAGCCGCCTGACGTCCGCACTGGTGGAACTGTTGGTGCGCATGAAGCGCATGGGCCCCAATGTGAGGCTCTATCTGGTCACCTACGATCCCGATGAAGCCGCTGTGGCGCCGCTGGTCGGCAGAATGCAGCAGGCTTCCATTGAAGTCAATTACGTCACTCCCCAGTAATCGGAGGGTTTCATGAAAAAGCTCCCTTTCCTCACCAATGAGCGCCTGTCGCGCCTGGTTGTCAGCCTCATGCTTTGCCTGGGGCTGCTTTTGCCGTTGATGTTTACCTTCGGCGCAGGCAGCGCAGCGCTGCAGGCCACGCTGACGGCTGGCGTGCTGTGCACGGTGTTCATGGTGCTGGGATCGCTCAGACGCGGACGGCTGATTCTGACGCTGCTGCTGGGTGCGGCTGCGGCTGTGCAGACCGTGCTGCCGGGATTCGGCTTCTTCGGAAGTGCGTTTGAGGCGATCAAGGCCATCACGCTGTATCTGAATGAAGTGCCGGCGGCGGCTCCGCTGTTTGCCGGAGAGATCGCCGTGACGCTGGGCGTGGGGCTGGCAGTGGTGTGCTATGCGTTCACCAGCCGAAGCGTCGGCTTCCTGCCTGCCACGATTCTGGTGGTGCTGATGCTGTTTGGCATGTGGAGTCTGGGTCAGGCGGAATACCTGTGGTACGCCGCGCCTGCGCTGGCGGCGCTATTGCTGCTGGTGAGTCAGACGTCCCATGAAAAAGTGAATCTGTTTGAAGTGCTGCCGATGGCCGCTGTGGTGGTGGCGCTGGCGCTGCTGATTCTGCCTGCAAAACAGCTGACGGTGAATCCGCTGTATTCGGCTGCAATGAGGCTCAAGCAGACCATCTCCGACTATTTGTTCTTCACCGAACCCAGAAATGTGTTTACGCTGGGGAACTATGGCTATTATCCCATGGGCAGCGGCAAGCTCGGCGGCGAGGCTGAACCGGCTGATACGCCGATCATGACCGTGAAAACCGACCGCCGCACGCTGCTTCGCGCCGTGGTCAAGGATGAATACACCGGCCGCAGCTGGCGCGACACGTCGTCCGGCAAGCGCTATCTCTACGTCAACCCGCGCTACCGCGCCCTGCGCGACAGCGTGTTCCTCGAATCGCTGCCATCCAAGGCTGTGCGCAGCGCATCCACCATCATGGACGAAAAGGCCGTGACCGTGCAGATGCAGGATACCGCCGCATCGTCCGTGTTCACGCCGGTGTATCTGAGGCGCTTCAGCGCCCAGAGCGATATGGTCGGCTATTTCAATGAGGCAAGCGAGCTGTTCATCACCCGCGATCTGCAGCGCGGCGACCGCTATACCGTGTTCGCGCCCGTGCTCGAAGGCGGCGACAGCGCACTGGGCTCGCTCATCGCAGCTGCGCCCAAGGGTGCAGACAAATACTATCAGCTCGCGCTGGAAAACTACCTCAGCCTGCCTTCGCACATGGAAAGCAAGGTCTTCGAGGACCTGCGGAATATCGTAGCTTCCGCGCAGACGCCCTATGACAAGGCCTGCGCTATCATGCGCCACCTCAAGCGCTACTACCGCTATACGCTGGAGCCGGAAACGCCTCCCGAAAATCAGGACTTCGTGACCTACTTCCTCTATGTGGGCAAGGAGGGCTACTGTACCTATTACGCAAGCGCAATGACGGTTCTGTGCCGCATGGCCGGGCTTCCGGCGCGCTATGTCGAAGGTGTGGTGGCGCAGCCTGCCTCGGACGGCTTCGCCTACGTAACCGGCGAGGACGCGCATGCGTGGACGGAGGTCTACTTTGAAGGCTTCGGCTGGGTGCCCTTTGACGCGACGCCCAATCAGAACGATGAGGACGATCCGCCGCCGCCCGAAAACGAGCCCGAACCCACCCCGACGCCCACGCCTCCTCCTCCGGAAAACGAGGATGAGCCCACGCCTACGCCGCCGCCTCCGGAGAACGACGATCAGCCCACGCCGACGCCCGATCCTGAGCTGGACGATGAGGATCGTCCGGACTTCCCGTGGTGGATTCTGCTGGTGCTGGCGCTGGTCATCGCTGCCGTTATCCGTATGGTGATGACGCAGCCCGACCGTGTGGCCGCCAGGTGCGAAGGCCACAGCGAAAAGATGTTTGTGTACGGAAACGCCGCCTATGCGCTGATGCTTCTGATGAAGCGCGCGCCGCGCCCGGGAGAGACGCCGCTGTCCTTTGCGCGCCGCATGGACCGTCAGAAGGCGTTCGGCGTGCCGGTGCAGCCGCTGTGGCGCATGCTCGCCATGAGCAATTACAGCCGCAGCGAGCCGGGCGAAGAACATTCCGCACGCGCAAGGGAAATCTTCCATAAGCTGTACGCAAAGCAGAAGCTGTTCGTCAGACTCCGCTTTGTCAGCTGGGCCGCCTTTGGCAGAGGCTTGTACAGCTGTCTGGATACAAAGCTGGAGCATCAGCAGCCGGAAAGCCAGTACATGCCGAAGATTCAGCCCGCCAAACCTGAAAAGAAAAAGCTCTTTACCAAAAAGAAGTAAGCAACGCGAAAGGAGCATCCTCTGATGAAGAAGCTTTTCGCATTCCTTCTGGCAGCGGCGCTGCTCTTGTCGGGCGCGTGCGCCGAGGGCATCGGCCAGAGCTACAAGGAGTTTGAAGCCTCGTATGCCGAAAACGTGGTGTTCATCAATGAAAACACCGGCAGGATGCTTCTGCCGCATTCGCTCGAGCGCGACTATGACGCGCGCGGCAAGCGCATGTATCGCATCAACCGCGGCGCGCTTGCGGTGGAAATGCACATGGACGAGAGCGGCGAGCGCATCGCCAGCCTCACCGTGACCCTCGCCGCGCCTGCGCATATGAGCTACGGCGATACCACCTACACCGATTTCGCCACCGCCGGATACCACAGCTATGCCATCCTCATGGCCATGGACGGCTCGGAAAAGCCGGTGGATCGTTATTCGCTGGTTGAGCGTCTCAACTGGGGTGTGAAGCAGACCGGAGGCCTGTTTGAAACAGAAGTGGGGGATTATGCCGTTTTGTGCAGGAGCGAAAACGGAATCGCCACGATTACCTTTTCCTGCGGTATGCTCATGCCTCGTAAGGTGGAAGAAGAGGCGACAGCCGCTCCCGAAATTGACATCACTGATTCTCCGGAAGGGGAAGAAGGAGATTCTTTGGCGGGGTAACAAGTTGTCTTGTGTTGTATTGGCTTGCCTGCGGCGGTTTTCGCAAGTCGTTATGAACCATGAGGGTACTTCCAAATGTTCGGAGGGCCGACATTTGTTTGGTTTTCAATGGCAAAAACGGCATAGAAATTGCGAAAATTCAGCATTTTTGTCTTGACAGGTTATCGGAGAAAACATACAATATATTCTGGTAAACTTTTCAGGCAATCCACACTATCAGAATGGGAGAAAAAGAAACGATGTCCTACGTTACCTTCGTTCCTCAGGCGCCCATCGGTGAGAGCGCCGATCCCGGAATCTTTGTACAGGGCACCCACGTGCCTGCTTTGCTTGCCGAGCAGAGCGGCGTTTGGATTAAAACCGCCGGCAGCGCAATCCTGCTTCAGGAGAGCTACCGCCTTTCCAGCTGCGAAAATCCCATGTGGCTGGTGGTGGACGACGGCAATATTGTCTTCCAGCATCGCGATATGGAGGTCAGCCTCAAGAAGGGCGAGTGCGCGGTCATTCCTGCGCACACCGAGGGCTGTCTGATCCAGAACGCCAAGGATACGCGCCTTCTGTGGCTCACGGTGGACGGACCGCTTACCGAAAGCTTCATGCGCCAGATGAACGCCTTCAACCGCGTTCCCGCCAAGCAGGGCATGCTGCCCAGCATGGTGATCCTCATCCGCCAGATTGTGCAGGTTCTGGTGCGCCACACCGGCACCTCCGACGCCAGCTTCCAGCTTGAGCAGCTCCTCTGGGGCCTCATTGCTGCGCATTCCGGCCAGAGCGTCGCCACCAGCGCCACCCTCAGCCACGAGATCGCCCGCGTGGTGGACGCCCTGCGCGCCTGCCGCTACCGCGACGCCTTCTCTCTGGCCGATATGGCCGCCATCAGCCGAATGCCGGTGGAAACCTTCCGCAAGCGCTTCACGGCTGAATTGGGCATCCCGCCGCTGGGCTACTTGCAGTTCCTCAAGATGGAACGTGCCAAGACCCTGCTTCGCGACGGCATGAGCGTGCGCCAGACCGGCGTTGAAATCGGCATGCCCGACCCGTATCATTTCTCCAAGCAGTTCAAGCGCATCGTGGGCATGAGCCCCACGGCCTACCTCAAGCATGTCGGCCGCGAAGATCATGCTCCCAGGCTCAATTTCGGCGAAATGTAACGGCTTACAAGGTCCGGCAGGTCTTTGCATCCGGGCTTTCCTGTGGTATACTAGTGCTGCGCGGTTTTTCGCGCCTATCCATAATGAGGAGTGATTTTCTGTGATCCGTAAGATCGGTATCCTTACCAGCGGCGGCGACAGCCCCGGAATGAACGCGGCAGTTGTGGGCGTGGCCCGCTGTGCCGCAGCGCATGGCATTCAGCTCATGGGCATCAAGCGCGGCTACAACGGCCTGCTGGGCCTGAGCGAGCGTCCTGAGGACGACATTGATGCTCTGGATCTGGAAACCGTACTTGATATTGCCGACGGACGCGGTACCTTCCTGCGCACCGCCCGCTGCGATGAGTTCAAGCAGCCCGAAGTGCAGCGCCAGTGCGCGCAGAACCTGCGCAATCTGGGCATCGACGCGCTGGTTGTCTGCGGCGGCGACGGCTCTTTCAACGGCGCCCTGCGTCTGGCTGAACTGGGCATTCCCTGCATCGGCATCCCCGGCACCATCGACAACGACCTCGGCTACACCGAGCGTACCCTTGGCTTTGACTCCGCCGTCAACTGCTGCGTGGAGGCCGTGCGCTCCATCCGTGCAACCAGCCGTTCCCACGACCGTCCCGCCGTTGTGCAGGTCATGGGCCGTCACTGCGGCGACATCGCTATGAAGACCGCTATGGCCACCGGCGCTGAAATGATCGTCGTGCCTGAAATGCGCTGGGACGTGGACAAGGTCGCTGAGCGTCTGAACAATCTGGTTGCCCGCGGCAATACCCGCGCCACCCTGATCATCAGCGAAAACTGCTGGGACAACATGAAGGAATTTGACTGGCGCAAGTTCCTCAATGATAATGGCAAGACCATCTATCCTCATGAGCCCATCAACGCCGAGCGCCTTGCCAGCATCCTCAAGCGCAAGTGCAATGGCCTTGAGGTTCGCGCCACCGTGCTTGGCTACACCCAGCGCGGCGTGCAGCCCACCGCTGAGGACAGCGCTTTCGCCTTCGAAGCCGCCAATCTGGCCATTCAGCTGCTCAACCGCGGCGTGATCAACCAGGCCATCGGCATTCGTCACGGCCGCGTGTTCAACATGCCCATCGCTGACGCTCTGCTGATGAAGAAGCACTTCGACCGCGAGACCTATGATCTGATCAACTCTCTGTAAAAGAAACGGAAATCCCCGGCAGTATTGCCGGGGATTTTTTGCTGTTTATAAGCCTTTTGCAAGCACATCAAGGATTTCCTGTTCCTGATCGGCCAGCTTGCGTTCGGGGTCGAACTGAATAGGTTTGCGCACGGTAATTTTGTGCGCCGCGTGGTCAATATGCACAGGGTAGAACTTCAAAGCAATGCCAAGGCTGCGCCATGCCATGGGCGCGATCTGCAAAAAGCCCTTGTTGATCCACATGTGGTGGCTCTTGTAGCCGGAGGGCTGCTGCGGGAAAATGATCAGGTGCTCACGATCCTTGAGAATGGCAATGCTTTGGCGGAAGGTCTTGATCACCTGCATGTCATGATAGACGCGCACGCCCGGAACGGTACCCAGCACCGGCGGAAGAACCGCGGCGGCCAGATAGGGCAGCGTGGCGTTGTAGAGCGGTTCCAGCTTGCAGCCGGGCTCCCACCAGTAGTCCTGACGGACGTAGGCGGGACAGGTTTTGCGGTCGGCGATGCCTGCATTGAACCATGGGCGCGAGGTGTCGCACAGCTCGAAATGCGCCATCATATCAATGGGCCCAAGCGCGCCCACATGATTGGGACAGAAAACCGCCGGTTCTCCGTCAAAGGGAACTTCCCATTCGGTGGTCATCTTCGGAGTAAACGCGCGCACCAGACCGCGAATGGCCAGAAAACTTTTTTTCATCTCCATGGACGTATCTTGCCTCCGTGTGAGGAAATGTCAAACTTTGTTGACTTATGTCAGTTATACCACAGTTGAAATCCAAATGCAACGCTGCATAAAAAAAGCTTGCGTATCACCCCGGGTTCTGTCATAATGGAGATACCACCCATCACGATTTACAGGAGGAATATAGCATGGCTAAGATTATCGGCAAAGCTCTGCCCAATATGCCCTGGGAAAATAAGCCCGAAGGCTGCACCGAGCCTGTGTGGCGCTACAGCAGGAACCCCATCATCAACCGCTTTGGCAACAAGCGCTCCAACAGCGTTTTCAACTCCGCCGTCGTGCCTTTTGAAGACGGTTATGCCGGCGTGTTCCGCTGCGACAGCCGCTCCATCTCCATGGATCTTTTCGCCGGCAGGAGCGATAACGCGCTGGACTGGAAGATCAATGACGAGCCCCTGGTGTTCGAGGACGACTGCGATCCCGAGATCCTGAAGAAGGAGTACCGCTACGACGCGCGCATCACGCCTATTGAGGACAAGTACTATATCACCTGGTGCAACGGCTACCATGGCCCGACCATCGGCGTGGGCTGGACCAAGGACTTCAAAACCTTCCATCAGCTGGAGAATGCCTACCTGCCCTTCAACCGCAACGGCGTGCTCTTCCCGCGTAAGATTAATGGCATGTACATGATGATGAGCCGTCCCTCCGACAACGGCCATACGCCCTTCGGCGACATCTACGTCAGCCAGTCTCCCGACATGGAGTTCTGGGGCCGTCACCGCTACATGATGGGCACCGTGCCCGGCAACGACTCCGCCTGGCAGGCCACCAAGATCGGCCCCGGCCCGACGCCCATCGAGACCGACGAGGGCTGGCTGCTCATCTACCACGGCGTGCTCAACACCTGCAACGGCTTTGTGTACCGCATGGGTGTGGCGATCCTCGACATCGACGAGCCCTGGAAGGTGAAGTATCGCTCCAGCGACTACATCATGGCTCCGTGGGAACTGTATGAGTGCGTGGGCGACGTGCCCAACGTCGTGTTCCCCTGCGCCACCCTGCAGGACGCCGATACCGGCCGCATCGCCATCTACTACGGCTGCGCCGACACTGTGACCGGCGTTGCCTTCACCACCGTGGACGAGCTGGTTTCCTTCGCCAAGGAACACAATATGGCAAAGTAAACCTGGATCATTTATAGTGGAAAGCCCTGCTCTGCGGGGCTTTTCCGCAATATGTAAGGAGGCAGCCCAATGCCCATGCATTTTCTTGACAAGCGCATTCAGGTCATCTGCGACGAACTGAAGAAGCTCTCCGCGCGCAAAACCGAAGCGGTTAAGGGCCTTCTGTACAAGAAGGGCACGTTCTTCCATCCCGAAGAAGCCCATCAGGACGAAAAGGCCTTCGAACCCTTTGACAGCCAGACGATGTACTGGTACGGCCCGGATGAGCATTACTGGTTCTATTTTGACTGTGATCTGCCGCCGGTGGCAGACGGCATGATCCGCAGGCTCCGCGTGTCCACCCAGTACGGCGGATGGGACGCCCGCAACCCGCAGTTCCTCGTCTTTGTGGACGGAAAGCCCCTTCAGGGCATGGACACCAACCACCGCGAGATCCGTCTGGACATCGAAGGCAAACACCGCATCGAAATGCAGGCCTACACCGGCACCGATCACAGCGAATTCCGCCTCGTGTGCGAGTGGGAAGAGATCGATCCCGACCTGTGGGGACTGTACTGGGATCTGCAGGTGCCGCTGCAGGCGTTCCCGCGTCTGGAGGAGGACAGCCGCAGCCGCATCAATCTGGAGCGCGTGATGAACGACGCAGTCAATCTGCTGGATCTGCGCACGCCCTACTCCGAGGATTACATGCGCACCGTGAAGGAGGCGCGCGAGTACCTCAAAAAGCACCTGTACGAAGACCTCGCCGGTCATGACGAGGTCATCGCCACCTGCATCGGACATACGCACATCGACGTGGCGTGGTGGTGGACGGTTGCGCAGACCCGCGAAAAGACCGCCCGCAGCTTCTCCACGGTTTTGAAGCTCATGGAGGAGTATCCTTCCTACCGCTTCATGTCCTCGCAGGCACAGCTGTATGATTTCCTCAAGGAACGCTATCCCGAGCAGTTCGAGCGCGTACGCGAGCGCATCAAAGAGGGCCGCTGGGAGCCCGAAGGCGGCATGTGGGTTGAGGCGGATTGCAACCTCACCAGCGGCGAAAGCCTCGTGCGCCAGTTCCTCTACGGCAAGAAGTTCTTCAATGACGAATTCGGTCGCGACAACCGCATTCTGTGGCTGCCTGACGTGTTCGGCTACTCCGGCGCGCTGCCGCAGATCATGAAAAAGTGCGGCATCGATTATTTCATGACCACGAAGCTGGCGTGGAACCAGTTTAACAAGCATCCCTACGACACCTTCAGCTGGCGCGGCATCGACGGCACCGAGGTGCTCACGCACCTGATCACCACCGTGGATCCCGGTCAGGACGTGCAGAAGAAGTTCTTCACCACCTACAACGGCATGCTGCATCCCGACGCCATCATCGGCGGCTGGCACCGTTATCAGCAGAAGGATATCAACAACGACATCCTCGTCTGCTACGGCTTCGGCGACGGCGGCGGCGGCCCCACCCGCGAAATGCTCGAAACCGGCGAGCGCATGGAGCATGGCGTGACGGGCCTTCCCAAGGTTCGTCAGGTTGGCCCGAGGCAGTACTTTGAAGAACTGAACGCGCGCGTGAAGGATCACAAGCGCCTGCCTGTGTGGGAAGGCGAATTGTACTTCGAGTACCATCGCGGCACCTACACCTCCATGGCGCGCAACAAGCGCTCCAACCGCAAGGCCGAGCTGCACATGATGGATCTGGAGCTGTTCGCTGCGCTCACGGCTGACAAGATCGCCTATCCGAAGGCTGAAATGGACGAAATGTGGAAGCTGATTCTGCGCAACCAGTTCCACGACATCCTGCCCGGCTCCTCCATCCACGAGGTATACGAGGTTACCAAGAAAGAGTATGCCGAGATTGAGGAGAAGATCGCGCAGCTGCAAGCCGAGCGCATCAAACTGCTTGCGCCTGAAGGCGAAGGCGTAACGGTGTTCAACACCAAGGGCTTCAAGTCCAGCGAAATCGTATCGCTCGATGGCATCGAAGCGTCCGCTCTGCGCGACTCCGACGGCATCGTCTATCCCGTACAGAAGACCGAAAACGGCGCTGTGGCCTATGTGAAGGACATTCCCGCCAAGGGCTGGAAGGTGCTTTCGCCTGCCGAGGACATCGGCGCGGCCAGCGCGTTCCGCGTGGACGGCAATGTGCTTGAAACGCCCTTCTATACCATCGAAATCGCAGCCGACGGCACCTTCTCCTCGATTTACGACCGCGAAAACGAACGCGAGGTGCTGAAATCCGGTATGTCCGGCAACCTCCTGCGCATGTACGAGGACAAGCCGATTTATTACGACAACTGGGACATCGACATCTTCCACACCGAAAAATTCTGGGACGTCACCGACGTGCAGTCTCTGGCCTTCACCGAGCTTGGCGCGGTGCGCGCAACGCTGGAAATCGTGCGCAAGGTGTCCAACAGCCTCATCCGTCAGAAGATCCACTTCTACGCCAACTCCCGCCGCATCGACTTCGATACGTACGTGGACTGGAAGGAGCACCAGCATGTGCTGAAGGTGCACTTCCCCGTGGATGTGCACACCGACGAGGCTACCTTCGACGTCCAGTTCGGCAACCTCAAGCGCAAGGTGCACACCAACACCTCCTGGGATGTGGCGCGCTTTGAAAGCTGCGGCCAGAAGTGGATGGATCTCAGCGAGGGCCATTACGGCGTGAGCCTGCTCAACGACTGCAAGTACGGCCATTCTGTGAAGGATGGCGTGATCGGACTGACGCTCATCAAGTCCGGCATCGAGCCCAACCCCGTGACCGACCAGGAAGAGCATTTCTTCACCTATGCGCTCTATCCGCACGCCGAGGGCTGGCAGCAGGCCGGCACCGTACAGGAAGCCTACCGCCTCAACCAGCCTGCGCTGGCGGTAAAGGGCGGCGAGGCAGGAGACGGCTGGAGCCTGATGAACATCAGCAAGCCCAACGTGATCGTGGAAACCGTGAAGCGCGCCGAGGACGGCGACGGCTGGATTGTGCGCATGTACGAGTGCGACAACGCAAAGACGCCCGTGAAGCTCACGTGGAACCGTCCGATTCTCAGCGTTGAGGAATGCAACTGCATTGAAGAAAAGGTCTGCGATCTTACCCACAGGGACGGCGCGTTTGATTTCGTGATCAAGCCGCTGGAAATCAAGACCTTCCGTATCCGGGAATAACCATTTGCTGCGCGTCCGCCCGCACCGGGCGGACGCGCAAACCGTCCCAAGGAGGAACCTCATGTCTTTTGCCCATCTGCATCTGCACACCGAATACTCGCTGCTCGACGGCGCCAACCGCATTCCTCAGCTGATCAAACGCGTGAAGGAGCTGGGGCAGACGCATGTCGCCATCACCGACCACGGCGTCATGTACGGCGTGATCGATTTCTATAACGAATGTCAGAAAAACGGCCTCACGCCGGTGATTGGCTGCGAGGTCTATGTCTGTCAGGACAGGTTTGAAAAGCACGGTGCTGCGCGCGAGTACAGTCACCTGATTTTGCTGTGCGAAAACAACGTGGGCTATCAGAACCTCGTCAAGCTCGTCTCCGCTGGCTTCACCGACGGCTTCTACTACCGTCCGCGCATCGACTACGGGCTTTTGAAGGAGCATTCCGAGGGCCTGATCTGCCTGAGCGCGTGTTTGAGCGGCGATCTGCCCAAGCTCCTTTCGCAGGGACGCATGGACGAGGCCAGGGCGTATGCGCTCGGAATGCAGGAGATTTTCGGCAAGGGACGGTATTTCATCGAAATCATGGATCACGGCATCCCGGACGAGCGCATGGTGCTGCCGAGGCTGAAGAAACTGTCGCTGGATACGGGCATTCCCATGGTTGCTACCAACGACTGTCACTACCTCTACCGCGAGGATGCGCCTGCGCAGGAGGTGCTCATGTGCATCCAGACGGGCAAGACCCTGTCGGATGAAACCCGCATGCGCATGGAAACCGATGAGCTGTACCTGAAAAGCGAGCAGGAGATGCGCACGCTCTTTGGCGACTGTCCGCAGGCTGTGGACAATGCGCAGAAGATCGCCGAAATGTGCCACGTGGACTTCGACTTCGGCACGCTGCATCTGCCGCACTATCCCATTGAAACCGGCGAAACCGCGCTTGAAATGCTTACTCGGCTTTGCATGGACGGCCTCAGACGGCTCTATCCCGCGCAGGCGGAGGATGCCGAAAGCGAGCCCAGACAGCGCCTTCAGTATGAGCTGAATATGATCCATCAGATGGGGTATGTGGATTACTTCCTCATCGTGTGGGATTTCATCAACTATGCCAAGCGAAACGGCATCATGGTGGGCCCCGGACGCGGCAGCGGCGCAGGCTCGATTGTGGCGTACACGCTTTCGATCACAATGCTGGACCCGCTGAAGTACAATCTGCTCTTTGAACGCTTCCTGAACCCCGAACGCATGTCGATGCCCGACCTCGACATCGACTTCTGCTACGAGCGGCGTCAGGAGGTTATCGACTACGTGGCGCGCAAGTACGGCGCGGATCACGTCAGCCAGATCATCACCTTCGGCACCATGAAGGCCAAGGCCGTCATCCGCGACGTGGGCCGCGTGCTTGGCATGAGCTACCAGAGCGTGGATCAGGTGGCCAAGGCGATTCCGTTCTCTCTGGACATGACGCTGGAAAAGGCGTACCGCGTCAGCTCCCAGCTGCGCGAACTGGTGGAGGGCGATCCGCAGATTCAGCGCCTTTACGACATGGCCAGGCGTCTCGAGGGGATGCCGCGCAATGCCTCCACCCACGCTGCAGGCGTCCTGATCACCGCAAAGCCCGTAACCGAATATGTACCGCTGCAGTCAAATGACGGCGTGATCACCACCCAGTATCCCATGGGTACGCTGGAGCGTCTGGGTCTGCTCAAGATGGACTTCCTCGGCCTGCGCACCCTGACCGTGATCCGCGACACGCTGGCGCTGATGCGCGAAAGCGGCGTTGACATCAATCCCGAGGACATCCCGATTGACGATGCCGGCGTGTACCGCATGATTGCCTCCGGCGACACCGACGGCGTGTTCCAGCTGGAATCCGGCGGCATGCGCGTGTTTTTGCAGAACATGAAGCCTGCGTGCTTCGAGGACATCATCGCCGCCATTTCGCTCTACCGTCCCGGCCCGATGGAGTCCATCCCGCGCTACATCGCAGGCAAGCAGGATCCATCCTCCGTGAAATACGCGCATCCGCTTCTGGAGGATATCCTCGGCGTCACCTACGGCTGCATGGTCTATCAGGAGCAGGTCATGCAGATTGTGCGCGATCTGGCGGGCTACTCGCTGGGCCGCAGCGACCTCATGCGCCGCGCCATGGCCAAGAAAAAGCACGACGTGATGGCGCAGGAGCGCGAATACTTCGTAAACGGCATGACCGACGAAAACGGTCAAGTGCTGGTGGACGGATGCATCCGCCGCGGCGTGCCCAGAGAGGTGGCCGAGCACATCTACGACGAGATGAGCGCGTTTGCCTCCTACGCCTTTAACAAAAGCCACGCCGCCGCCTATGCGCTGGTCGCCGTGCAGACGGGGTGGCTTAAGCTGCACTATCCCGTGCAGTTCATGGCTGCGCTGATGAACTCGATGCTCGACAACACGCCAAAGATCGCCGGTTACGTGCAGTACTGCCGTCAGAGCGGGATTCCGATTCTTCCGCCGGACGTGAACAAGAGCGTGTGGCGCTTCTCCGTTGACCATGATGAAAACGGCAGACCCGGCATCCGCTTCGGCCTTGGCGGCGTGAAGAACGTCGGCCACGGCGCGATTACGCTCATTGAGCGCGAACGCAGCAAGGGCGCGTTTGATACCTTCTTTGATTTTGTGGAGCGCTGTTCCTCCGACATGCTCAACAAGCGCGTGGTCGAAAGCCTCATCAAGGCCGGCGCGCTGGACAAGCTGGGACTCAACCGTCAGCAGCTCTTATTCCTCTACGAGCCGCTCATGGACGACACCGCGCAGAAGCGCCGCGCCAATGTGGCCGGTCAGCTGAGTCTGTTCGACATGGGCATGGGGATGGAGACACCCACGGACACGCTGTTCGAGATTCCCGACATGCCTGAATATCCGCTTAAGGCGCTGCTGGGCATGGAACGCGACATGACCGGCGTGTACATCACCGGTCATCCGCTGGATGAGGTTGCTGACCTGCTGCGTCAGAGCTTCACCACAGTGGCCGACGTACAGGAAATGGCCGAAACCGAGGGCGGAGGCGCAGGCTACGACGGCCTGCAGGCCAGCATGGCGGGCATCCTGACCATGGCCAAGGGAAAGCTGACCAGAAAGGGCTCGATGATGGGCGTTCTGGAAATGGAGGACCTCACCGGCCAGATCGAGGGTCTGGTCTTCCCCAAGGTCTACGAAAAATATGCCACCATGATCGTACCCGACGAACTGGTGATTCTGGAAGGCAAGCTCTCCTTCCGCGAGGATGAGGACCCGAAGCTGCTGGTGGACAGCGTCCGCCGTCTCGACCGCAAAAACGCCGAAACCCACCTCAAGCCCGCCAAGGAGCTGCACGCTGAGAAGCAGTCCGAGCAGGCACGCGCGCGCACCGCGCGTCAGGCTGCCGCAGCCGATGCCGCCCAGCCCAAGCTCACCGACGCCCAGCTGGCCAAGCAGGCGGCGCGGAAACTCTACCTTTTGCTTCCCACCCGCGCGCAGATGAACGCCGTGAAGGAGCGTTGCGCAAAGCATCCGGGCGATGTGCCGGTGTACGTGAAGCTCAGGGACGAGGGCATTGCGCTGTTGATGGCACGGGAATACTGGTGCGATGCGGATAAGGAGCTGGTGGACGGGTTTGTTGGAATGTTTGGGGAAGATGGCGTGGTTTTGAAGTGAAAAAGTGAAGCCGGGGAGGCGATGGAATGGATCGCTTTCCCCGGGTTTGTTTGGTGTGCTCTGGCGCAGTGGATAACACACGATTATTTTTGTGCCTCAAAGAGGTATTCTAATCATCGTAAGAGAACCGTTATGCAGCCAACGCCCATGTCATGGACGCGGTTTGGCTTATGCACAAAAAAGAAAAACGCTCGATCCGTTATGGATCAAGCGTTTTCTGTGGTGGTGCTTACTGGACTCGAATTATTCCCCGGAGGACTCGCATGAATAACAAATGAATATGCGCGTCTGTGGTTTCGGCATGAGGGAATCACGGGCTATTTCTATGTCTACAATTTGAAAGGAACGAATCACCATGTCAGAATAGCAAAAAGCACTCATGCCTTGAGACTCAAACGGTTTTTATGGTGGAGTATAGGAGAATCGAACTTAAAAATCGATGAATGGGACATACCTGTTGCGGAGAGATGGAGGCATCTGCCCATGCAAAACTGGAAAAACGCCAATATCTCCCTTCATAATTTCAATTTATTCTTTTTCAAAAAAATGAACAAATTAAACTTGATAATGATCAAGTTTCTGCATATAATAAAAAATGGAATCAAACTGTAGAAAAGGTGAAAAAGCAGTGCGCAGCTATTCGTATACCTCTGTTTATCCCAAACTCCTGACAACCGAAATCGTTTCCCTGCTTTTGCAGATCCGGGAATACAAAGGCGAACAGACTCTTTTTATTGAAGCTCAAAGCGACACGCTGACCAAACTGGTTGAAATCGCCAAGATTCAGAGCACCGAGGCATCCAATAAAATCGAGGGTATTTTCACCTCGGATGACCGCCTGAAAAAGCTTCTCCTGGACAAAACCATGCCTGCAACCCGGGATGAGCAGGAGATCGCCGGATACCGTGACGTGCTTAACACCATCCACGAAAATCATGATTACATTCCCCTGAAGCCCAATATCATTTTGCAGTTGCACCGGGATCTGTATAAATTCAGCGGCAAAGGTATTGGCGGAAACTACAAAACCTCGGACAACGTGATTGCTCAGGAGGACGAGCACGGCAACCGATTCATCCGTTTTGCGCCCGTGCCTGCATGGGAAGCTCCGGAAGCATTGCAGGCAGCCTGCGTCGCTTACGATGAAGCGCTTCGGGATGCTGATCTGGATTCGCTTTTGCTGATCCCCATGTTCATTCTGGATTTTCTGTGCATCCATCCATTCAACGACGGCAACGGCCGCATGAGCCGTCTGCTTACGCTATTGCTGCTGTATCGCTCCGGCTACATTGTAGGCAAGTATATCAGCATTGAAAAGCTGATTGAGCAGACTAAAGAAACCTATTACGAAGCGCTCATGCAAAGCTCGGAGAACTGGCACAAAGGCGCCAACAGCTACCTGCCTTTTGTGCGCTATATGCTGGGTCTGATTGTCGCTGCCCACCGTGATTTTTCTTCCCGCGTGCACACCCTTGCTGCTTCCGGGCTCTCGAAACCGGATCGTATCCGCGAGTTGATCCGCGATACATTGGGAAAGATCACCAAGAAAGAAATCATGGAAAAATGCCCGGATATCAGCCAGACCACCATACAGCGCACCCTGAACGAGCTGCACAAGAATGGCGAGATCCTAAAACTCAGCGGCGGCCGCTATGCCGCCTATACTTGGAACAGGGAGAATGATTGATATGATCACCGGAGAACTGAAAAACAAGATTGACAGTCTTTGGGATATTTTTGCAGCGGGCGGATTGGTGAACCCGCTGGACGTAATCGAGCAGATCACCTACCTGATGTTCATCCGCGATCTGGATGATAGCGACAACCTGCGCGCCCGCGAGGCTGCCATGCTGGGACTGGAGCACAAGTCCATCTTTGCGGATGAGGTACACATCGGCGGCCGCAACATCTCCGGCAATCAGCTCAAGTGGTCGGTGTTCCGTGATTTTCCTGCCGCCCAGATGTACGTCACCATGCAGGAGTGGGTCTTTCCCTTCATCAAAAACCTGCATGTGGATAAAAACAGCGCCTACTCCCAATACATGGATGACGCTATTTTCAAGCTGCCTACGCCTTTGGTGCTGAGCAAAGTGGTGGATAGTCTGGACGGCATCTATGCCATGATGAACGAGATCCAGACCGCCGACGTACGCGGCGACGTGTACGAATATCTGCTGTCCAAGATTGCGCAGTCGGGATTAAACGGCCAGTTCCGCACCCCGCGCCACATCATCCGCATGATGGTGGAGCTGATGCAGCCCACAGCGGACGATATCATCTGCGACCCAGCCTGCGGCACCAGCGGCTTTCTGGTTTCTGCCGGCGAATGGCTGAAGGAGAACCGCAAGCAGGAGATCTTCTTCAACCGCGAGCGCAAGCACCACTACATGAACCGCATGTTCCACGGCTACGACATGGACCGCACCATGCTGCGCATCGGCGCCATGAACATGATGACCCACGGCGTGGACAACCCCAGCATTGAATACCGCGACAGCCTTTCCGACCAGAACCCGGACACGGATCGGTATTCCCTCATTCTGGCCAACCCGCCCTTCAAGGGAAGCCTCGACGCCGACACCGTATCAGCCGATCTGCTCAAGGTATGCAAGACCAAAAAGACGGAGCTTTTGTTCCTTGCGCTGTTTTTGCGCATGCTGCGTGTGGGCGGCCGCTGTGCCTGCATCGTGCCGGATGGCGTGCTGTTCGGCTCCTCCACGGCGCACAAGGCCATCCGCAGGGAGCTGGTGGAGAAACACCTCCTGCAGGCTGTCATCTCCATGCCCTCAGGCGTATTCAAGCCCTACGCAGGCGTATCCACCGGCATTCTGGTGTTCACCAAAACCGGCCACGGCGGAACGGATGATGTATGGTTCTACGACATGCAGGCGGATGGATTTAGTCTGGATGACAAGCGCACACCTGTGAAGGACAATGACATTCCGGATATCGTGGCGCGGTTCCATGATATGCCCAGCGAGAGGGATCGCGCCCGCACGGACAAGTCCTTCCTTGTACCCAAGGCGGAGATCGTGGAGAATGGGTATGATTTGAGCATCAACAAGTATAAGAAAACGGAGTACAAGCCCGTAGAGTACCCGCCCACCAGTGAGATCATTGCCGAGCTGAAGGAGCTGGAGAGGCAGATTCAGCAGGGGTTGGAGGAACTGGAGGGGATGGTGTGATGAAGAAACGAAAAGCCCCAAAATTGGTGGTTCCTGAAAAAGTGTCACTTGAAATTGATTACGATAAATTAGCTGCTGCAATTGTTGCGGCTAACACACGCAGTTGTAGTACTAAGAAAAAACGCAGTCCGGTACGAATGTATCTGATGGGAATGTGTAATGGTTTTCTATACGTATCCTTGGGTTTGTTTGCTATCTTATTAGGTATAGAAATGTGGAAAGAGTACTTCGCTACCGGCATTCCTTCCGTTTTTATCTGCATCTGCGTATCCTCCTTGTTAGTGACATGGATATTTTTATTTTTCTTAGCACTACAAGAAACTTTTAGTGACAATGAAAATGAGGTTCTTTCTCACTTTAACACAACCGTTAGTTTGGTTGCCCTTGTTGTTGCGCTTGTAGCATTGCTGAAAGGTGGGGCATAATGCGACTTGCTGATGTATGTACGTTTAATCCCAAAGCTCCTGTGCTTGCTGATGATTACGAAGTCTCGTTTGTGCCGATGCAAAGCGTGAGTGAAGAAGGGCAAATTGATTGTTCTGATATTAGAGCTTACAAAGAGGTAAAAAAAGGTTTTTCCTCTTTCCAAGATGGAGATGTGTTGTTTGCAAAGATTACGCCTTGCATGGAAAATGGCAAAGGTGCGGTAGCATATCCTTTGCATAATGGTTATGGCTTTGGAAGTACAGAATTTCATGTTTTACGCCCCAATTCAGAATATATTCTAAGTAAGTGGCTCTATTACCTTACAAGCTGGGATGTATTTCGAAAAGAATGCGAAAAAAACATGACTGGCAGCGCAGGCCAAAAACGTGTTCCTAAAGGATTTTTAGAGTTCTATACTGTTAATATTCCATCGTTGACGAAACAGCAGCACGAAATAGATATACTGGATAAAATCAGCGACCTGATTGCCCTGCGCAAACAGCAACTTGCCAAACTGGACGAACTCGTCAAAGCCCGATTTGTAGAGATGTTTGGTGACCCTGTAAATAACTCAAAAGGATTGCCTGAATTAACTTTGCCTGAATTAGGAGAGTTTGGCAGAGGTGTCTCTAAACACCGTCCGAGAAATGACCCTAAGTTATTAGGTGGAAAATATCCCCTTATCCAAACGGGCGAAGTTGCTAACTCAGAACTGTATATATCAAGCTACGAAAATACTTATTCTGAACTTGGCCTAAAACAAAGCAAAATGTGGCAAGCAGGAACTCTATGTATTACTATTGCTGCAAATATTGCAAAAACGGCGATATTAACATTTGATGCCTGTTTCCCAGATAGCGTTGTTGGATTTAAGGCTAACGATAAAACAAACAATATTTTCATTCACTACTGGTTCTCGTTTTTTCAAGCAATTTTGGAAGCACAAGCTCCTGAATCAGCTCAGAAAAATATAAATCTTAAAATATTAAGCGAACTGAAAATCATTGTTCCGCCAATCGAGCAACAAAACGAGTTTGTTTCCTTTGTCGAACAAACCGACAAATCAAAATTGGAAATCCAAACCGTCCTAACCAAACTCGAAACACTCAAAAAAGCCTTAATGCAGCAATACTTCGGATAAAGGAGAAAATGATGAAGGCAAAACATCATTTGAGTAAGGAGTATTATGAACGACTTGCCAAACTATTACTGGAAAACGCGCTGCCTGACACCTACTCAAACTTGATAATGCAGGATCGTCCGGATTTATATTCTGCTGAGCATGACGAAGGCATAGAAGTTGTAAGATCGCTGTTGCCCAGCGAAGGAGATGCAGTTGGGCGATTCAAACGTATGGTTGGAAAGAGAACCGAGGATATTACTCAAAAAGATTTAGATTCTTTTAAACTGTTGGGATATAAACCTCTGGCTTCCAACGAGATGATTTGTGGATATGCTACCATAAGAGCAGAATGGGTTTCGATAGAGCCGATTCAAAAAAGTTATATGCAGAAAATTAATAAGCTTCCGCATTATAGTATACATAGCATAAACAGTCTGGTTGTATTTGCTCCCTTATTCGAGTATTATGACGATAGAGATATTCTTGAGTTTTTCCAATGGGTAGAACAAATAAATAATACATATTCGCAGAAATATGATAAAGTATTCTTATATGATGAACCCAATTTTTATCTATATGATTCAAACCGAAGTAACGTATGCAGATATCGTTTTCCCCAAGAGGCTTTACACAAACTTTGTGTACGAGCTAAAGAAGAAAGTCTTTAGAGGTGACTGTCTATGCCCAACTTCACCTTCCTAACCGCACACCCGCAATTCGCCTCCTTCACCCAACCCGCCATCACAGCCGAGCATCTGCTCCCCATCGATCCATCCGCCTGCGTGCTCAACTGCCGCCGCGCCATGGAGTTTGCCGTCAAATGGATGTATTCCGTGGACGGCACGCTTGTGCTGCCTTGTGACGATAGTCTGGTGAGCCTGCTGGGCAATGAGGACTTCCGGGATATCGTTGGGGAGGATTTGTGGCGGAGGATGGATTTCATCCGCAAACTGGGCAACCGCGCCGCTCATGATGCAAAACAGATCACGCCGGACCGTGCGCTGCTCTGCCTTGAAAACCTGTACTGGTTCATGGATTTCATCGCCTGCTGCTATCTGCCGAAGGAAGAGTATACCTCCGTTCCGTTTGACGCCTCCGTCATCACTCCGCAGGCCGCGCCCACTCAGCAGGAACAGCTGGATTTTGCCAAACTGCTCAGGGAAAATGAAGCCCTCAAGGCCGAACTCACCGCAAGGCGAGAACAGCAGCAGCCCGCCTATACGCCCAAGCCGCTGGATATGAGCGAATACCAGACCCGCAAAACCTATATCGACGTCATGCTCATGGATGCGGGCTGGGTGGAAGGACAGAACTGGATCAGCGAGGTGGAGCTGTTCGGCATGCCCAATCCTTCCGGGAAAGGCTATGCCGATTATGTGCTGTATGACGACGCACACCGTCCGCTGGCTGTGATCGAGGCCAAGCGCACCTGCGCGGACGTGGCCAAAGGCCGTCAGCAGGCAAAACTGTACGCCGACCTTTTGGAAAAACAGTACGGGCGCAGGCCGGTGGTGTTTTTGACCAATGGCTTTGATACCCGTATCGACGACGGACAGTACCCCGAACGCAGGGTGGCGTCCATCCATGCCAAGCGCGATCTGGAAAAGTGGTTCAATCTGCGCTCCATGCGTACAAGCCTTGCCCATATCATGGTGAATGAGGGCATCGCAGGCCGCTATTACCAGAAGGAAGCCATCCGCAAAACCTGTGAGGCGCTGGATCGTAAGAACCGCCGCAAGGCGCTTTTGGTGATGGCCACCGGCAGCGGCAAAACGCGCACTGTCATCGCTCTGTGCGATGTACTTCTGCGCCATGGATGGGTGAAAAACATCCTGTTTCTGGCTGACCGTACCTCGCTGGTTACTCAGGCCAAGCGCAGTTTCGTCAACCTGCTGCCCGATCTGAGTGTGACCAACCTGTGCGAGGAAAAGGACAATCCGTCCGCGCACTGCGTGTTCTCAACCTATCAGACCATGATGAACTGCATCGATACTATGAAGGATGACGAAGGCCGTCTGTTTACCTGCGGACATTTTGATCTGGTGATCTGCGATGAGGCGCACCGTTCCATCTACAATAAATACCGCGATATATTTGCCTACTTTGATGCGCCGCTGGTGGGTCTGACCGCTACGCCCAAGGATGAAATCGACAAGAATACCTATGAGGTGTTCGAACTGGAAAACGGCGTGCCTACCTATGGATACGAGCTGGCGCAGGCCGTGCGCGATGGCTATCTGGTGGACTATATGAGCGTGGAAACCAAGCTCAAGTTCATTGAACAGGGCATCTTGTACGACGAACTGAGCGATGAGGACAAGGAAGAATACGAGAACACGTTCACCGATGAAAACGGCGAGATGCCTGATCATATCAATTCTTCCGCGCTCAATGAGTGGCTGTTCAATGAGGATACCATCCGCCAGGTGCTTCATATTCTGATGACCAATGGAGCCAAAATTGATTACGGCCAGAAGATCGGCAAGAGCATCATTTTTGCAAAGAATCACCGCCATGCTGAAAAGGTGCTGGAAATCTTCAATAAAGATTATCCCCATCTGGCCGGGTACGCCAAAGTGATTGACAACTATATGACCTATGCCCAGAGCGCCATTGATGAATTCTCCGATCCGAAGAAGCTGCCGCAGATCGCTATTTCAGTGGATATGCTGGATACCGGCATCGACGTGCCTGAGGTGCTCAATCTGGTGTTTTTCAAAAAGGTGATGAGCAAGGCCAAGTTCTGGCAGATGATCGGCCGCGGCACGCGGCTGTGTCCTGCTCTGCTGGATGGCGAGGATAAGAAAATCTTCTATATCTTTGACTTCTGCGGCAATTTTGAGTTCTTCCGCATGGGAAATGGAAAACCGGTATCCAATCAGATTGCTTTGCAGGGCGCCCTTTTCAGCCTGAAAGCACAGATTGCGTTCAAGCTGCAGGACATTGATTATCAGACCGATGCGCTGATTGCCTGGCGCAAAACGCTGGTGGAGGATCTGGTCGCCGAGGTGCAGGAGCTGGATAAGACCAACTTTGCGGTGAAGCTGCACCTGAAGCATGTAGAAAAATACGCCGATTCTGAAAGATATCGGGCCCTCACCTATGAGGATACGCTGCTGATGGCGCAGGAGGTTGCACCACTTCTGCATCCCTACGATGATGAAGCCAAGGCACTGCGCTTTGACGCGCTGATGTATGGCATCGAACTGGCTTATCTGATCGGCAAAACGTATGAGCGTGCCAGGAGCGATCTTCTGCGCAAGGTAGGCGCGGTGTCGAAATTGTCCACCATTCCCGAGGTGGCGCTGCAGGGCGAGCTGATCCAGAAAATTCTGCAGACGGATTATCTGGAAAACGCCGGTATCAACGAGTTTGAGCATATCCGCGAATGCCTGCGTGATTTGATCAAGTATATTCACGGCGGACATGAGCCTTATAATACCAACTTTGAGGATGATATTCTTTCCATCGACTGGAATGAATCCGAACTGGAAAACGATGACCTGAAGCATTACAAAGCAAAAGCCGAGTATTACGTACGGCAGAATCAGGACCATCTGGTAATCGCCAAGCTGAAGAAAAATGTTCCTCTGACTGAAACGGACGTGAAGACATTGGAATCCATCCTGTGGAGCGAGGTGGGCACCAAACAGGAATACGAAGCGGAATACGGTCAGAAGCCGCTGGGTGAATTCGTGCGTGAGATCGTCGGGCTGGACATGAATGCCGCCAAGGAGGCGTTTGCAGTCTACCTCAGCGATGCCAGCCTTGATAGTCGACAGATTTATTTCGTCAACCAGATCGTGGAATACATCGTGCACAACGGCCTGATGAAAGATCTGGCTGTTCTGCAGGAGCCTCCGTTTACCGATCAGGGCAGCGTGGTGGAGGTGTTTGATGACATGAGCGTGTGGATGAGGATCCGGAGAACGATTGAAGGGATCAACCGGAATGCCGCGGGAGCGTAAGTCGAAATAAGCAGCGAGCAATGTATATTTGCGAAGGTCACATAACCTGTTTATCCAGTACCCTTTTGCACTTTGACGTGAGAAACGCTTGATCTGTTAGGATCAAGCGTTTTCTGCTGGTGGTGCAGACTCGAAATATTTCCCGGAGGAACTACATGAATAACAAATAAATGTGCATTTCTTTCTTTAACCTTCCGTTGCCCCATATTCGTTAGTGCCCGATTTATGCAAGCTGCGATATTCCGAAGGACTGATACCCTCCTGACGGCGGAACATACGCGTAAAGGTTGTCCGGTTAAAGATGCCTACACCTTCCATGATCTGATTCAAGGGTGCATCCGTCAAAAGAAGTTCCTTGATTTTTTCCACACGAACAAAGCTCAGATAATCCGACAGATTCATACCCATCACCTGCTTGAACACACGGGAAAGGTACTTGCTGGAAACGCCCATTTTATCTGCAAGAATATCCAGACTGAGTTCCTCGGAATAATGCTCATCGATGAATGTGCGAAGCTTGTATGCGATTTTATCAGCTGCGGTTTCGCCTGTTTCCTTCTGGTACGGAATATAGGGAAGAAGCGCCGTGATCAGAGGCGTGATATTGATTGCAGGCGAAAGGATCAGAACCTCCATTGGGTTCACTTCATCGCTGCGGTCTCGGATGACAATCTGCATACCGAGCTTCCGCTGGACATCCACCACGGTTTTGCGAATGTCCTGAACAATCCCCACCGCCTCTGCATAGGGAAGTGCAGCCTGCTTTGCGCGAGTGAGAATATCAGTTGCAACATCTTCAATGCGTTTAATGTCGCGTGTGTTGGCAGCCGTATAGATCTCACCGCGTTCGTAAACGAAGTCGTTTGTTTTTGCTTCAAATGACATCGGAACAGGAATGGCAAAAATTCTGCTGTTGGCAGATTCAAAGGATTTGGGAAGAAGCGAGAGTGATTCCACCACATTGCCAAGGCCAATGCGCAGGCTGCACAGTTCTTTCAAATCCCCGATTACTGTATCCAGCCGGCTTTGGATGAGGCTCTCGTCGTCCCCTTTTGAATCAAGCAGCAAAACCAGCATGTTGCTCTGATACGTCACGCTGAGCATCGCCATGGTTCCTTCAAATGCCTTCTGAAGGCGATCCTGTACGTCCTCCAGAAGCTCCAGCCGCGACAGGTAGCTGCTTCCTGAAAGCGCATCTACCAATACATCCACGCAGCGGAAATGATGCATTTCAAAGTGATATTCCCTTGATAAGAGCGCAGAAAAATAGCGTTCGTCATTGAGGTGACGACCATCCAGAAGGGTTGCCAGTCCCTGCATGATGTAATGATAGGAATACTGATCGTTGCGCGTACGGTAGAGTTCGCGCTCATTTGCCAGCTGTGAAATAGCGTTGCGAATGATCTCTATTTCACTGCTCAACGAATGGACGGCATCGATGTCCGGTATGCTTGAGATGCTGTCGTGTACCTGCTGAATAGGGGCATACGCCCTGCGGGACATGACGACTGCAATCGTGATGCCCAGAGCAATGAAAGCCAGCCAAAGAAGAATAATGCTGACGCGGTAATATGAGGTGATGTTGGTCAGCGCCGAAACAGGTATCAGAGCGTAGATATTCAGTTCCTGTACCGTCGCCCTGGATGAGAAGACAAAGTAGTCCTGCCCATTCAGAGAAATGCGTTTCTGATTCTGCAGCAAAGCCATGTCCGGCATAGCTTCATCTCCCAGTACAAAAGCGCCGTCCGAAGTATACAGCCCGAGTAAAGCTCCTTCAGACAGACTGTCCATCCGATACTGATCCAGAATCGCTTCGCAGGAAAGGTTGGTTACAAGGATATTCGTGCCGCCGATTCCCGGAACATGATAAATCAGCGGAATGACTTTGGTTTTAGAGTTAACATAAAAAGAAACGTACTCATCCGGCTCCAGCATGATGTAGTTGCGTCCTTTGGTGCTCAGTAACGATTTCCAGAAGTCCGGCTTATGGTTTTCATAGGAAAGCAGGCTGTCAAAAAAAGTATCAAAAGCAGCCATTCCAGAGAGATGAGCGCTATAGAGAATCCGTTCATCATCCATGTAGAGAAACATACTGGAAATCAGATCGTCCATTTGAATATGCGCTTGCTCCAGCAGGCCGATAATAGCCTGATAATGATAGCGTTTTTCCGCCGTCAGAGAGGAAGAGAGCCGCAGATTGTCCTTCACAGTCTGGTTGCTCAGCAGCAAATCGCTAAGTGTATAGACACTCGCTATATTTGCGTTCATCTGTCGGCTGGAGTTTTCCATGATTGTTTCCGCTTTTTCAAGAAAATCCTTTTCGTTCTTGGAGGTAAACCAGACGGAAACGAACATCAGAACGGACATGGCAAGCAAAATAATGCCCAGAAAGCTTGCTATGATCTGAGCATAAAGCCGACTGATTTTTCGTTTTTTCATGGTCTTTCCTCCAATGCAAGGCTGGGGACATGCCTTACATGCCCCCAGCGAAAGATATTACCGGTCAATCTGTCTGTTTGACAGTGTGTGTTAACAACTGAAGTAAGTATACCACAGTTTCTTACTTCAGGGAAGCCTGATAGGCCTCATTGTAGATGGCCTCAATCTCTTCGGCGCCCTGGGCCTTCAGTTCGGCCACGAAATCATCGTACTCATCCAGCGGACGGGTGCCCATGATGAACTTCAGGGATTCAGAGGCAACCAGCGTATCGCAGGCGGTCTTGAGGTCGGCAACCTTTTCAGTGGCTTCGGCGCTCAGGCACAGGGTGTAGGTGTAGGGACGGATGTTGCTGTCGGCAAGCCAGAAGGCATACATATCACGGGAGTTCTGGTCCATGAACTTGTACCAGGCGTCATCATAGAAGCGGCCGGCAAAAGCGAGGCAGCCGATGCCGATCTCGTTGCAGAACTCGCGGTAGGGGTCGTTGGCGTTGGCGAGGTACCAGTCGATCTTTTCCTGATCGAAAGCGATAACGCCGTCTTCATCGATGGTATAGTTTTCACCCTCGATGCCGTAGGAGCACAGGAAGGAACCTTCCTCGCTGTAGAGGTAATCCATCAGCTTGAGCGCAGCATCCAGCTTCTCGCCTTCCAGAGCGGAAGAGATAACCCATACGTCGTTGCGGAAGGGGCTGATAACGCCGGAGCCCTCGAAGAACTGGGCGCGGCGGGTGCCGAAGTAGTTCTCCAGAGTGGTCATGGGCACAAACAGCGCATTTTCGTTGGCAGCGGTGGTAACCAGGTTGATGTCGGTGGCGAAGGAGCCGTTCTCAAAGAAGAAATAGCTCTTGCCGCTGGTCAGATATTCCATCCAGGTGCTCTTGTTGGAGGAAGCGAAGTCGGGGTCGAGCAGGCCTTCGGTGTAGAGACGGTTGAGATACTCCATGAAGGTCTTGTAGCGATCATAAACCGGGCCATACTGGTAAGAATCAGTATCGGGCTCATAATAGATGCCGTTGTAGGTGCCGAAGGAGTAGCCCATGCGCCACAGAACGTCGGTACCGCGGGTCACCATAGGAATGCAGTTGGGATCATATGCCTTGATGGCCTTGAGCATCTCATAGAGCTCTTCAAAATTATCGGGAGTCTTTTCCCAGCCGATGGCTTCCAGTACATCCTTGCGGACCATGGGGAAGTTGCCGTAGGCGGGAGCGTTTTCAGCGGTCATGATGAACCAGTACATGTCGCCGTCTACCTTGAAGGCGTTGGCCAGATCAGCGTACTTTTCCAGCGTGGCGGCATAGTTGGGCAGCTTGTCCATGTGCTCGGAAAGGTTGACAAACAGTTCCTCGGGCACATAGGTGGCCAGCTTGGTGTAGGTGGAGCAGGTGATGTCCGGCAGGTCGTCCGTAGCCAGCTGCAGGTTGAGCTTGGTGGTATAGTCGGAGCCGGAGAACGCCTGCAGTTCAATGTTGATGCCAAGCTTTTCTTCCAGCGCCTTGATGACGGGCTGATCCATATCGTAGGTGAAGGACGCGTGCTCAGAACGCTGGATCGTCAGCGTTACCGGTTCATCGGCGAGCGCTACCACCGGCAGAGAGGCCAGCAGCATCAGCACAGCCAGAAGCAGGGACAAGGTTTTTTTCATGGGATACCCTCCTTATAATGGTTTTATTTGAAATCCTGTTCAGCCCAGGCTGCAGCAGGATCCCGAATCGAAAGGATGGATGGTCAGCCTTTGATTGCGCCGATCATCACGCCATTGACAAAGTACTTCTGCAGGAAAGGATACACGATCACCATGGGCAGAACAGAAATCATAACGATAGCGTACTTGATTTTGTTCTCGCTCAAAAGCGTCTCGCTGGAGGAGGAAGTACTGGAATTGGCGGTTGTCATGCTGGCCAGGTCGCTGTCAATAACCATCTTGCGGATGATGATCTGCAGAGGCATGCGGTTCTGGTCTTCCAGATACAGAAGCGCCGACATGAAGCTGTTCCAATGTCCAACGGCGTAAAACAGCACCAGTGTGGCAATGATCGTCTGCGACAGAGGCAGCACAATCGTCAGAAACACATTGATCTGACTTGCTCCGTCAATCTGAGCGGCCTCGTGAAGATCCTCCGGAATGGAAGAGAAGAAGGTGCGCATGATGATCATGTTATAGGTGCTGATCGCGCCCGGAAGCACAATGGCCCATGTTGTATTGAGCAGCTCAAGCGACTTGATCTGAAGGTACATGGGAATCAGACCGCCGTTGATAAACATGGTGAGCATGAACAGGAAGTTCAGCACTCTGCGTCCCTTCAGCTTCGGCCGGGACAGGGGATAGGCGCACAGGGCGGTCATGACAATGTTGATCACCGTGCCAAGAGCGGTGTAATAGATCGTGTTTCCATATGCGCCTAAAATTTGTTTGTTTCCAAATACCACTTCGTAGGACTTGGTATCAAATCCAATGGGTTTCCACAGCACATCACCCCGGATGACCGCTGCGCCATCGCTGATAGACACAATTGCACAGTAATACAGCGGATATACGGTAACCACGATGATCAGGAACATGATGAAGCAGTTGAGATAATCAAACCAGTTCGCGCGGTACAGATGATGAACTTTGGCAGTTTTTTTCATTCTTCTGCCTCCTTTTACCACAGACCGGTGTCGCTGATTTTGCGTCCTACCCAATTGGATACGGTGACCAGAATCAATGCGATCAAAGTCTGGAACAAGCCGATAGCCGTACCGTAGCTGAAGTCTGCCGTCATAAGGCCGCGGCGGTACACGTAGGTGCCGATAATATCTGCCGTTTCGTAGGTTGCACCGGAATACATCAGCAGGACTTTTTCATAGCCCAGGTTCATCATGTTTCCCACGCGCATGATCAGCATAATCGTGATGGTAGGAGCAATGCCCGGCAAGGTTACATGCAGCGTCTGCTGGAAGCGATTGGCGCCTTCGATTCGCGCCGCCTCGTAAAGCTGCTGGTCAATAGCCGTCAACGCTGCAATATATATGATGGCATCCCATCCCATGTGCTGCCAGATTTCTGAGATGACGTAGATTCCGCGGAAATACTCCGGTTTTGTCATAAAGGAAATACGCTCAAAACCGAACAGCGCAATCAGGTCATTGATGATACCGCCATTGGTACGAAGGAAGTTCGTCACCAGGCCGCATACAACGACGGTCGAAATAAAATGCGGAAGGTATGATATGGTCTGCACCAGCTTGCGATAACGCTGGCTGCGCATTTCATTGAGAAGAAGCGCAAACAGGATGGAAGCCGTGAAGGCAAACAGCAGGCAGTACAGATTGATCATAAGCGTGTTGCGGATCAGCTTGTAAAAGTACGGATCCTGCAAAAACTTTTCGAAGTTGGTTAAACCAACCCACTTACTGCCCCATATTCCCTTGCGGGCGCTGTATTTTTTGAAGGCAATCAGCGTGCCGTACATGGGCATGTACTTAAAAACGAGATAGTAGATTACCGGGAGGGTCAGCATGCCGTACAGCTGCCAGTCCTGCTTCAGCCATGCCCACCTTTTTGCTTTAGGAGACGACGGAAGTCTGCCTGTCGAAGGCGTTTTCGTTTGCATCAACTTCACCGCTTTCCGTTTTCAGTTTTCCCTTTTGGCGACTCAGCCTCTGAATGCCGACGCGCCAAACTCACGATAAGTTCTGAAATAAGCATAATTTGAACCATCTTTCATGTCAACGAACACCTCTCCACTTCGGGTATCGTCTTTCTCACAAAAGCCGCTTTTCTGCCTGAAATTCCAACAGGGCGTTTCTCTACTTGATGTGTCGATTGTCTGTTTTGTATTGACTTTTGCCATTCCATCCATCTACAATTCAAATATCATGATATATGTACAATAGAATTGAAACAATGGGATTGCTATGATCAGGAGGTGAGCTCTGTTGAAATATGTGATCGGTGTGGATTATGGAACCCTTTCTGCCAGGGCGATTGTTGTGGAGCAGACAAGCGGTCATACCCTGAGTGAAAGTGTTTATTCCTATCCCCACGGTGTCATGGATCGCCGTCTGCCGGATGGAACGCCGCTGTCGGGAAGTGACTGGGCATTGGCGCATCCTGCGGATTATCATGAAGCGCTGAAGGTAATCATTCCGGATGCGGTTCGCAAGGCCGGGATTCCGGGCAGCGATGTAACGGCACTGGCGATAACAGCGACTGCATGCACACTGCTCCCGGTAGATCAAAACCTTGTGCCGCTGTGTATGAAGACCTCCTTGGCAAACCGTCCTCATGCCTATGCGAAGCTGTGGAAGCATCACCGCGCGCAGCTATATGCCAACCGCATGACGGAAACGGCAGAAAAAATGCAGGCGGACTTTCTCAAAAATTACGGCGGTAAGATTTCCTCCGAATGGGCAGTTCCCAAGGTTATGGAGGTTTATCACGAGGATCGGGAAGTCTACAACGCGGCTGACCGCTTCATGCAGATTTCTGATTGGCTCACCGCATGGCTGACAGGCGATCCGGAACCGCAGAACGGATCCATTGCACAGTATAAAGCCATGTGGAATCGGCGCGATGGCTATCCATCAGATGATTATTTTACTGCTGTAGGTGAAGAAGTGCCGGAAATCGTTCATACGAAATTGCGGGGCAGACGTCTGATGGCAGGCGAACGTGCGGGAAAGCTGTGCGCGGAAGCTGCCGAACAACTTGGTCTTTCCTGCGGCATTACCGTTGGCATGGCACACACCGATGCGCACTGCGGCGCATTGGGCTCTGGTGCATGCGATGAGGGAGATTATGTCTTCATTATTGGAACATCGTCATGCGGCCATCTTGTTACCTCAAAAAACGCAGCGGTTTCTGGCGTAACCGGCGCGCTTACGGATGGTCTGGTACCTGGCTTTACCTGCTATTCTGCCGGACAAGCCTGTGTGGGAGATATGCTGGACTGGTTTATTCAGCACGCGCTGCCCGGGGAATATGATCTCCAGGCTGACGAAGCAGGCATGAATCTTCATCAGCTTCTTGAAAGAAAAGCCGCTCTGCAAAAACCAGGCGAATGCGGCCTGATCGCTTTGGATTGGTTCAACGGAAATCGATCCACGCTCGTCAACGCTGATCTGACAGGCCTTCTTCTGGGGCTCACGATGGAAACAAGGCCGGAGGATGTCTATCGTGCATTGCTGGATGCCATTGCTTTCGGCCACCGCGAGATTGTGGATCAGTTTTCCCGAACTGGAATGGAGATCAGACGGGTTATCCTCTGCGGAGGGATCGCCCATAAAAATGATCTGCTGATCCAGATCATGGCGGATGTCCTCAATCTTCCGATCGATGTTTCCGCGGATCCGCAGGCAAGCGCACTTGGCGCTGCGATTTGCGCAGCGGCTGCAATGGAAGACATACCGCTGGGCGACGCCGTAAAACGAATGAAATGCGGCATACTCAAAACCGTATTGCCCGATCCGCGGAATGTGAGCGCATATGAACCTGTGTACGCTGTATATCATTCACTTTACGATTATTTCGGACGACAGAAACCCGAATGGATGACACAAGTGCGCAGCCGGTGGGGCATGCATGGAAAGGAATGAAAACGATGCTGCAGCTGATCAAAAAGGAATTCATTTTTGACGATCCAATCCCTGTACCCGAATGTCATTCCTCTACGATTCTTCGTCTGGAAAACGGGAATCTGCTGGCTGCGTGGTTTGGCGGCGTCAAAGAAGCACATATTGATACGCTCATCTGGACCAGCCTGTGTGAAAACGGCGTGTGGAGTGCGCCCAAACCCGTCACGCCCGAACTCTATGTGCAGCATTGGAATCCCGTGCTGTTCCAGCAAAGAGACGGGACCATCCTCCTGTTTTACAAGCTGGGATATCCGATTTCAAACTGGCACACCCGCATTGTTTCCAGCAAAGACGGTGGAAAAACATGGTCTGTTCCCAGAGAAATGGTGCCCGGCGACGTCAGCGGCGGGCGTGGCCCTGTGAAAAACAAGCTGCTGCGCTTGTCGAATGGCCGTGTTTTGGCGCCTGGCTCGGTAGAGCAGCTGCCGTGGCGCTGTTTCATTGACATTTCCGATGACGATGGCGAAACCTGGCGCAAAACCCCCATCGGTGTCGGCGCTCCACATGCCAATGAAATCTTTTTAATCCAGCCGACTCTGTGGGAGTACCCGGCTGGCCACGTTCATGCGCTGATGCGTTCCAACGATGGCCGGATCTACCGTTCTGATTCTTCCGACTTTGGCGAAACATGGTCCGCAGCTCTGCCTACCGCTGTGCCAAACAACAACAGCGGAATCGACTGTGTGCGCATGGACAACGGAACGATTGTGCTGGCATATAATCCGATCGATGTTAACTGGGGCGTTCGTTATCCGCTTTCAATTGCTGTATCTCACGACAACGGAGAAACCTTTGAAAAAATGATGGATATCGAAACCGAACCCTGTGTAAGCGGTTGGTGTTATCCTGCAGTGATTGCTTATGAGAACGAGGTTCACCTGACCTATACATGGGACCGCAAGAAGATCGTTCATTGCGTTTTGAAAGAGCTGGATTGATTTCATCGCGGAAAGCAGAAGGGGTTGGTATTTTGAAGACCAAAACGAATATGAAAGAAAAACTGCGCAAGCATGAGCTTTGCATTGGAACCCATGTTTCGCTGGGCGAAGCTGTCGTTACGGAAATGATGGGAAATCTCGATTACGATTATCTCTGGATCGATATGGAGCATTCCTGTATCAATACCGATCAGCTTCTCAATCATCTGATTGCAGCGCGGGCATCAGGAATCAATGCCATTGTTCGAATTCCGTGGAACGACGCGGTTTTGGTAAAGCCTGTATTGGATGCCGGAGCAGACGGCGTCATTTTTCCCATGGTGCGCAGCTATGAAGAGGCGTGTTATGCGGTAGAATCCAGTTCTTATCCGCCGCGCGGTACCCGAGGCTATGGCCCGCGCCGCGCTGCGATGTTTGGGATGATCGAAGGAAAAGAATACAGAGCTCACGCCGATGAAAAACTGATGCGGTTTATTCAGATTGAACACATCGATGCAGTAAACGATCTGGATCGCATTCTGACCATTCCGGAACTGGACGCCTTCATTCTGGGCCCCAATGATCTGTCTGGCTCCATGGGACGTTTGGGCGAATTCAATATGCCTGATGTAAGGGCAGTCATCGATGAAGCGATCGCAAAAATCAATGCCGCCGGGAAAGTAGCCGGCGTATCCCTGGGAGCAGCGGATGAGGCTGCCCTAACGGATTGGTACAATCGTGGTGCACGAATGATTTCCGCCGGGTATGACGTCAAATATATTATGTCTGGCGCAAAGGCGAATCTTGCAGCTATGCAAAAGCTGTTCAGGAATGAAAACGAATGATACAGTTCTCAAAAAGTTAGAGATCTATAATGAATGATACCAAAAGCAGCTTATTTTAATATGGACAGTACCCCAAGTAATGAACAAGTAAATAAAAAGACCTCCTGCTGTAGAAGAGAAACTACGACAGGAGGTCATATTCATGGTAAGGAAGTACATCAAAGTAAAACAGATGTCTGTTTTTAGAGGACTTACACACTCACGATGATTGCGATCACAAACAGGATGATTGCAGCCGCCATCGCCACACAGCACCCTATGGCCTGTCTGTTTTCTCTGGCTTTCTTCTCCCGCTTGGCCTTAATATACGGATTATTCTCACCATACGGCAAGGGTCCACCAATGGTGAAGGTTTCCAACACACTGTCCAGTTCCCATTCATCAGGAACGTAGTTCTCGTGGACGGTTCGAAATACTTCCCGCTTTCCAGTTGCCTTTTCGCGGATGATCTTGACCCATACAGTCGTCATGCTT
>JAGBBE010000074.1 GCA_017938645.1 Clostridia bacterium | reverse complement strand
GGGATCACATTCTGGATGGATGAACTAAAAAGCCTTTACCAGAAATGGGCCGATCTGCGTCCCGAATACGATCAGCAAATCACGATGCATCAGGAAGCATTTATGGAGTATTACCGTGCTCAGCTGGGCATCTGGAATGCCCACTTTGGAAGTCCCTCCATGGCCGCGCTGGAAAAAGCGATGGAAATGCTGGCTGACCACTGCTCTGATCTGTGCATCATGCTCAGTGGCGCAATCTGAAGGAGAGATGCATCGTGAAGAACAAAGGGAAGATCATCCTGATCGTGCTGGGCATTGCCCTGATCGCATTGGGCGGCAAAGGGCTGATGGACATCCCGGCACAGAAAGCCGTTCTGGAAAACGCCGTCTATCTGGATGAGCCCGTTGTGCTGCCGGAAAATGAAGGCAAACTGGTGATCATCCACGGCAAGCCCGAAATGACCGCTTCCGCCTACGACGAGGAACTGGGCATCACCTTGAACACCATCAAGGCGTACCGTTATGACGAGGAATACAAGCAGACCTCCCGCGAAAAAGACAAGTTCAAGTACGAATGGGTATCGCGCGGCCAAAAGGGAATCGCTGGCGAGGCTTCCGTGGGCGAGTTTGCACTGGACAAAAAGACGATCAACAGTTTTGGTGCCGACAGCGAATATGAAGCATTTGACATGATGGAGATCAGCGCCAAAGATTACGATGTGAGCCGCGGAAAAACAAAGGAAGGCGCCTGGACGGATCGCTGGTGGGTGATCGTTGACGGCACCTATTATTATGATTCGTTTGAATACAGCAACGATCTGTCCGTCCCGCACATCACGCGCGAAATGGACAGGGACATTGCGCAAGAACGCGAGGGCGCAAAGGCGTATGCTTATAAGGTATATACCGGCATGTCCTCTGAAGAAGTAACCGTTGCCGGCATTCAGCAGGGTACATCCCTTGCAGCGGACGAAACGCTGGGCGTGGTCCTGCGCAATGGCGTATTCAGCAAGGAGGAGGTACTGTCCTCCAATACCAACAGTCTCATAGGCGGAGCAATTGTATTTATTCTGCTTGGCGTTGTTCTGGATATTCTGGGACTGCGCAAACCCAAAGCAAAAGCAAAGGAGGCATAAATCATGAGTACAGTCGCCTACAAATGTCCCAACTGCGCATGCCCCATGAATTACGACGGAGTCAGCGGCAAAATGACCTGCCCTGCCTGTGACAGCCAGTTTGATCTGGAAGCGGTCGAGGCCATGTATGCGCCTCAGGAAGAAAGCCGCATTGATTTCGATACGCCAGATGAAACCTATGCCGCCTCCGAAGTAGCGCAGATGCAGGCCTACAACTGCAAAAACTGCGGCGCTGCTCTGATCACCGAAGGCACGACCACCGCTACCGAATGCCCCTACTGTGGAAGTCCCACCATTCTGCCTGACCGTATTGAGGGCGGCATCCGCCCCGAAATGGTTGTGCCGTTCGTGGTCTCCAAGGAAGAGGCGCAGAAGAAGTTTGAGGAATATTTCAAGGGCAAGAAACTGCTGCCCAATATCTTCAAGAAAAACAATCACATTGCTGAAATGCGCAAGCTCTATGTGCCCTACTGGCTGTTTGACTGCGACGCCAAAGGCAATGTGGTCTACAATGCTGAAAAGCGTCAGGTGGAACGTACGGATGAGTGGGAGATCGAAACCATCGAATACTATATCGTTCGCCGTGTGGGCACCATGAGCTTTGAAAACATTCCCGTGGATGGCAGCGTAAAGCTTGATAACAAGATCACCGAATCCATCGAGCCCTATGATCTGAGCAAGGCTGTTCCCTTCCAGCCCGCTGTGCTTGCCGGCACCATGTCTGATCATGCTGATGTGGACGCAGCCGAATGCGAAGGCCGCGCCATCGAACGTGTGGAGAACAGCATCACAAACGCTCTGCGCAATACCGTAAGAGGCTATACGACCGTCAAAGAGCGCAGCAAGAACATTATGGCGACCGGCGGTAAGGTTACGCCTGTGCTGCTGCCGGTATGGCTGATTACCACTGTAAAGGATGGCAAGACTTATACCTTTGCCATCAATGGCCAGACCGGCGAGCTGACCTGTGACGTGCCTACCGACAAGGGCAAGGCTTTCGTGTGGGGCGCTGGTGTGTTTGCGGGCGTAATGGGCGTTGGCGCGGGCGTGCTGGCGGCACTTGGCAAGCTGGCCAGTGGCACGATGCTGATCGCAGGTATTGTTGCACTGATCGCCGCTTTTGCTGTGGTTGGCGGTTTGATCGGTCAGCTCAAGCAGGCGAGCAGCCAGAGCAGTGCATCCGGCTATGCACGCGATGGCGGCCTGAATCTGCAGGTGGAATTTGATCGCTATCTGTACACCAAGACCAACCGCCGCAAGATCGAAAAGAAGGAAGAACCTCAATCCAAAGAAGCCTGACAAGGAGCGTTTGTGTATGATCAAACGGTTTGCCCTTTTCCTCAGCATCCTGCTGGCATTGCTGCCGTTGTTTGCATCAGCGGAATACAATCCTTTTGAATATGTCGGGAACATGGAGGTCGTCAACTGCAGCGAATGGGTTTCCCTGCGTGAAGTGCCCAGCACAACAGCCAAACGCCTGGTCAAAGTATCGCTGGGTTCCATCGTGCACAACTGCTATTCTTTTACGGATGAATGGTATTATGCAGAATTTGATGGATACGGCGGATACATTCTGGCTGATTATCTGAGACCAAGCGAGAACGAAACCACCTTCAGTGCCATGCTGACCCTTTATTGCGATGGCGGCGTAGAGGTTTTTCCCACCATCAGCTCTGAAGAAATCTTTGACCTGATCCCTGAAAACACGATCGTACGAAACTGCCACGTTGAAAACAACGGACGCGTCTATGTGGAATACGGCGGCAAATGCGGATTTGTTGAGGCTGACTACGTGGAGGCGTACAACCATCTTTCGCACTTTCCGAGCCAGATTACGCTGCTCACCAATCTTTATGGCGGAGCATACGAAGGGCCTGCGTCGTCCCTGAAGATCGATCGTGCCGAAGATTTCCCGCTCTCAGCATACGATTACAGCGAGTATGAGCAGGAAGAAACGGATGATACCCCAATGGCGGAATTCGTTCTGCACTCGGATGCTACGCTGAACCATGTGCATCTGTTCAATGCCGAGCTCAGAGACTGGGACAGTGATACTGGCGAAGCGATCTATGATGCTGCGCTGGAAAATATCCAGTATCAGGTGGATCCAGAGCACCCGCTTGTGATCCGTGCTGTGATGTATGGCGACATGCCCAACCTGATTGTTGGCTATCAGGACGAGACAGGCTATTACCATTTTGCCTTTGTAGAGATCAGCGGTGAGGATGGCAGTTTTATGTTGAATGAATTCTGACCGAAAGAAATAATCAAGTAAATAGCTCCACATTTGACTGTGGAGCTATTATTTATCCAACCGTCTTTATGTACTTATACACCGTCGGTCTGCTCAAATCGCATACCCTTGCCAGCTCCGTCATGTTTATCTTGCCAGCCGCGTACGCAGGATAATGCTTATAAAACAGCGCTGGTATATCCTCCTTGGTCAGCTTGGGTCTGCCGACCTTTGCCCCGCGTGCTTTGGCATTTGCCATTCCTGACTTCACCCGTGCGCGTATCATCTGCAATTCCAGTTCAGAGAACACGCCCGCCATTTGCAGAAATGCCGCTGACATAGCGTCAAGTTCTCCGTTCCGGCAGTCAATCGTGACGCTGCCCACAATCACCAGCCGAAGGTGCTTGCTGCGTATCACTTCTATGATTTCGCATAGTTGTTTGGTGCTTCTGCTCAAACGGATGACTTCCAGCGTGATGACCGTATCACCTTCCCGCGCAGTATCCAGCAGCATTTGAAGGTTCTGCTTCACTGCCGAATCACCATGCTCATACTCAAAAATAACTTCCTCTGCTCCTGCCGCTTTCAGTTCCCGAATCTGGCGGTTGATGTCCTGTTTATCTTCATTCATGCTGCAACGCGCGTATCCGTATATCATCTTTCTGCCTCCCGTGTCAGCGAAAGGGTGAGGCGCGTTTCCTTGACGAAAATCGCGCCTTTTCAGCCCCTTTTCGCCCTGTTTTCAGTATCAAAAATCCGTAAACGCAAT
>JAGBBE010000073.1 GCA_017938645.1 Clostridia bacterium | reverse complement strand
TGATCCTTGGGTACGAGCATATCGGTACACACCATTTCGATTGCTTGACGCTGTTCCATTTCCTTTTTCAGCATTATCATCACCTGCTTCTATATATACCAAAAAAGGCCGCTGCTTGCGACCTTTTTTGACAATCTGAACAAAACCGCTGATTTTAAAATCAGCGGTTTTGTTTTTTGTATATGCGTAGAATTGGATAAATCCATATTGACAAAAAAATAACTCGTATGTTATTATGTAGTAGACCGGTCGTCTAGTAAGACACCGGAAATACATCTTCAGGAGGAATACCTCAATGAAAAAGATTCTGGCACTTGTGCTGGCGCTGTCCATGATGATTTCTGGCTTCGCCTTTGCCGAGGGCATGAACCCCGGCACCTACGAAGCAGCCGCGCAGGGCTTTCACGGCGACGTGAAGCTGGCTGTGACCGTCGACGCTGAAAAGATCACCGCCATCGAAGTGGTTGAGCACAGCGAGACCGAAGGCATCGGCTCTGTGGCTCTGCCCCAGCTGGTAGAGGCCGTTCTGGCCAACCAGACCATCGGTGTGGATTCCGTGGCTGGCGCTACCATCACCTCTGACGCTTTCAAGGCTGCCATGACCGACGCCCTGACTCAGGCCGGCGCCGACATGGAGAAGATGACTGCTGCTGTTGCCGCTGGCGAGCTGGTTGAAGAAACCCTCGAAGCTGACATCGTTGTGGTTGGCGGCGGCGCTGCCGGTCTGACTGCCGGCATCAAGGCCCTGCAGAATGACGCCAGCGTTATCCTGCTGGAAAAGACCGGCATGACCGGCGGCGCCAGCGCTATGGCTGGTTCCGGCACCAAGGCCACCGGCTCCCAGTGGGCCAAGGAAATGGGCAGCACCGAGACCGCTGAGGATCTGGTTGCCGCCATGCTGGCCAATGGCCACAACAAGAACCACCTTCCCACCGTTGAACTGTTCGCCAACACCGTCGGCACCGCCTTTGACTGGCTGGTTGCTGAGGACGGCGCTGCTGTTCCCTACAAGAAGACCGGCAACGGCGGCTCCTTCTCCGGCGAAGGCCGCGGCGCTGGCGTTGTGAAGAACCTGACTGCCAAGTTCGAAGCCGAAGGCGGCAAGCTCATGCTCTCCACTCCCGCTACCGAGCTGATCATCGACAACGGTGCTGTTGTCGGCGTGAAGGCCGAGGGCAACGGCAAGGCTTACACCATCAATGCCAAGGCTGTCATTCTGGCTACCGGCGGCTACGGCGCCAACAAGGATCTGGTTCCCGACGAGTACGAAGTATTCGTGTATGCCGGCCACGCCGGTGCTGAAGGCGACGCCATCGCTATGGTCGAGCCTCTGAACGCTGATCTGCTCTCCATGGAGCTGATCAACACCCAGCCCAACTCCATGGTGCTGCCCAGCGGTCTGGGTCAGTACTGCAACCCCGGTGTGTCCAAGGCTTACGCTGCCGGCGGCTTCATGGTCAATCAGGATGGCGTCCGCTTTGTGAACGAGAAGACCAATGCCTGGGACATCATGCAGGAAATGAAGAAGAACACCGTGCAGTACCTGATCATGGACCAGGCTGCCTTCGACGGCTTCAACGCCGGCATGACCGCTTCCAACATCTACTCCATGGAGCAGGTGGAAGAGTGGCTGAAGGATGACTACGCCGGTCAGCCCGTGATGAAGACCGCTGCCACCCTCGACGAGCTGTGCGCCAAGCTGAACGTGCCCGCCGACGCCGTGAAGGCCGCCGCCGCCAAGTTCAACGAGACCGCCGCTGCCGCTGGCACCGACGAGTTCGGCCGCACCATCGAAGTGGCTCAGAGCGAAGAAGGCCCCTTCTACGCCCTGCAGATGCACATCCGTTACTACGCCTCTCTCGGCGGCCTGCACATCAACGACAATATGCAGGTTCTCAACACCAACCAGGAAGCCATCCCCAACCTGTACGCTGCGGGTGAAGTGGTCGGCGGTCTGGAAGGCGACGTTTACATGGCCGCCACGCTGTTTGGCTGGGCTGTAGCTTCCGGTCACAACGCCGGCGCTGCCGCTGCTGCTGCCATCGCGGAATAATCTCTCGCTTGGTTTTTTGGAGCCGGAACACTGCAAAGTGTTCCGGCTCTTTGCATCAGTTGACAAAAAATAGAATTTCCGATACAATGAAGAGCATGGATAAGAAGGAATTGATTCTCTCGGAAGCAGAAAAACTGTTTGCCGAGAAAGGCTACTATGGTTTGGGTCTGAGCGAGCTGCTCAAGCGCTGCAGCATCCCCAAGGGAAGTTTCTACTATTACTTCCCGGACGGAAAAATCCAGCTGATTCAGGAGGTGCTGGAGTACAGCTATCAGCGCATGCGCACACGGATTGCTGAGTGGATGATGGATGAACCGACGGCGCTCTCGGCCTTTTCCCGTATGGCGGACCATTTGAGCCGGGGCGTTGTAGAAAAACGGATGCTGGCGTCCATGCTGCTTTCTATGATCGCCATCGAGTCGGTCTATCTGGACCCTCAGGTCAACGAAACCTGTCAGCGTCTTTACGCTGATTGGCAGCAGTATTATGCCACCTGCCTGAACCATTTCGGTGTTCCCGCCGAGACTTGTCAGGCCAAGGCGCAGGCTGTTTTCGCACTCATCCATGGTTCTTTGATCTCATCCTGGATCAAGCACAATCCAGAGGATCTGCAGCTGGCCAAAATTTCTCTGAAGGAGATTCTCGGCCAGTACTGATTCCATCCAATACAAAAGCCCCGAGGCATAAGCTTCGGGGCTTCAGACTGTCGATAAACCCTTAGGGAGGGATCGGAGGGATCGCAATCCCTCCGATTTTTGTTCGTATCGACCGGCTTTGCCGGTCGGGCGGGGAGTTTTCGTGCTTGCACGAAAACATTCCACCAGTATTTGGCGGAAAAGATCGCCACAGGCGAGCTTTTTCGACACGCTGAAGCCCCGAGGCATAAGCTTCGGGGCTTTTGATGTTGCGCTGTATCACCGGCGATCCGGCACATCCTTCCAGTTGTGTGCTTTCATGCGGTCGAATTCATCCTCCGTGATTTCAAGAATTGTTCCATGCTTGAAACCATAAGGGAAGGAAAACGCAGCATCGGAACGCCTGAAATCTGCATTCTTCAGCGCATCTGCAAGGAACGGCACATATCCCTGTCCCGCACCCGGTACGCCGTAGAAATCGAGGAACAGTCCCCAGCGGCCGTCGTTCATCCGTACGGCAGTGGGCGCTTCATAAAGTCCTTCCTCAATGGCCAGCATCGACGCATCAAACTTCTCAACCCGTTCAAACGGACCGTCTACATGATCCGACTTAAGAAGAATGATGCGGTTGGGATTGCGCTCGCTCTTGACAAACAGGTAGTACTTCCCATCTTCCTCATACATGGCAGAGTCAATGCATCCGCTGTCCTCCTTGCGGTAGATCAGCTGAGGCTTCGAAAAGGCTGCAAAGTCCTTGGTGTGGCTTCCGTAGATGGCCATGGGGCCGTAGCCGTTGCACGCATGCGAGGAGGACCAGTGCAGCAGATAGTCGTCATGCTCCCGGTCGTAGATGATATCCGGAGCCCAGAGACAGCCGAATTCCCCATCCCCCAGCGTGATCAGCTCTTCCTCCGACCAGTGAAGCAAATCGTCGGAGTACCAGTGCGCCAGCGCTTTGCTGCCTCCCATACGAATCTTTTCCCACGAGTGCTGATACTTGCCGCGCATACCGTAGCTCAGGCTCAGATCCGTGGCGAAAATGTGGAAGCGCCCGCTTTGTGGCTCACGGATGATGGTCATGTCCCGCACTCCTTTGTCGCCGTAATAGGCCCAGAGGACAGGCGCGCCGTCGTTGAGCGCCTCCCAGCTAAATCCATCCCGGCTGATGGCAAAATAGACCTGTTCACCCTCCGGCGAAGTGGTTTCGCGAAAATGAACAAACAGATAGTTTTTCATCGTACTGTCCTCCTTGTTACTTTGCCCACCAGTAGCCGGGCTCCTGTTCACCCTTGAGTATTGCCAGACAGGTGTCTGCGTCCGCGCGTTCCCAAAGCATTCCGATGCCGAAAGCCTTCATGTCAGGCGTGAAGGTGTCAATCAGGTCATTGCGCAGCTTTGTACCCTTGGGCGTCAGCAAAATGCGCAGATACCGCACCGCCATCTCCTGGAACCGGATGCGGCGAAGGATTTGTTCATCGTCCGCAGCCTTCTTCGTCTCATCAAAAATTCTTTCGCATTCCTCCACCAGTTCCATGGTGTGCCACGGTTTATCCGGATGATTGAAGCAGTACAGATGGCACCCGGCCTCTTCAACAGCCCTGTGAACCGTTTCCAGATATCTGTCGATGTGCTCTGCCGCATTTCCGTACACCGCACGGAGGAATTCCGCGCGCAGCTTGGCCGGATCAACATACGGATCCCACATCGCTTTGGAAAGAATGTAGGCCCGCAGGTCGTTCATTTCACCTCCGGCAGGCGCAGGGCATCCCTGCTCAAAAAGGCCCCGGACATTGTTTTCATAGAAAAAGCGGACGTTTTCTGCAAGCACATGCAGGTTGGGATGCGGCATCCAGAAGTGCGAGAAGTTGGTGACATAATCCCAGATATAAAGCCGGTCGCACTTTTTGCCCCAGTCGATCAGATCGTCGCGGAAGGACTGAGCATAGTCCTTTCTGGGCGCATCGGGATCGTCGTCGGTGCATTCAGCCAATGGATGAAGGAAACAACATTCGATGGAGCAAAGCCGCACGCACACATTCCGGCGTGCGCGCACATGCTTTGGCGGACGGCGTGTGTACTGATAGGCCAGCGTGTCGATGATCACGTCCGGAAATTCCTTTTCCACAGCTTCGGCAACTGCATTGACAAAATGCAGAAGAGACCCCGCCTGCGAGCCCTCGTATTCATCCAGTGCACGGCATTTAGCGCAGGTGCAGCCATTGTAATTGTCATCCTGAGATACGGAAAATATTCTTGCGTTGGGCTGCTTGCGGATATCTTCCAGCACCTGTTCCGTCACCAGCCTGAGCACATCCGGATTGGTCAGGCACAGTTGTGTTTTCTCGCGGATTCTTTCGCCGTTGATTTCCGAAAAATACTCCGGATGCTCGTCGAAGTAATCCTCCGGCCTTAGGAGATTGCGGCAGAAGGTGTGCACGAAGTAGGGCTTTCCGTACTCCACGCGTCCGCCGATGGACTCGGCTGCCCGCATGGTCTGACCGTTGATTTTGCGCTTGGCCGCATAGAGCGGATCGTTGAGCTGAAACACAGATGACGAGCGGTACTCGATGAGCGGAACACGCTTGATGTGCAGCGGTTCTAGCACCATCTTTTCCGCGAATGGAATCTTCTCAACCTCCGGCGAAAAGAACCGGCAGCCCAGGCATTCCTCCAGAAACTCATATACGCCAAACATCGTTCCGCGCGGATGTGTTCCGGTGATACAGATTCTGTTTTCTCTGGAGACAATCATAAATCCGTCGTCGGTCAGGGCATCATCCGGGGAGAATCCTTCCGCCTCGCAGGCTGTGCGTCCGACGATCAAACTGGTTCCATGCTCATCTGGACTGTCGGAAATGAGAATCTCTCTGCCCGACATTCTGCCAAGATAAGCGGCCAGCTCCTTTGCCGCAAAGGTTTCCGTACTGTCGGCATCGGAAGCCAGCACAACAACGGCGGAGGTTTCGTCATTCCACAAAGTCAGGCTCATATCCATTCTCCTCTCTTTGGTTCAGCGGTAGACTCCGACAAATCTGACAGTCGGCGCAACACGCGCATCCAGAATGCGGATCCGGATCGCCTCCGTAACCGTCTGCGGAAGCACGGCAATCCGCCTGCTGCCGATCACCGTGCCCTCATGAATCTGCTTCCACTCGCCGTTTTGCAGCATGTCGATAGCATAGCGTTCCACACGCTGGCTCAGCCGGAGCTGCTCCTGCATAACCACCCGCCGTATGGTCTGCTTTTGCTTCCATTTGAGAACGATCCACGCCGTTCCATCGGCCGTCTTTGGCAGATAGTATGTTTCGCTTTCCGTGCGTACATTTTCAGCGCTATGTTCATCAAGCGCCTCAGTCGCGACAATTTCCGCCTTCTCCGCCAGATTTTCTCCGTAGCACGTTTTCAGGTATTCTCCGAATTCCCGAAGCCTGCGCACATCGTTTTCATGGAACAGACCATCGCTGGTAGACGGGATATTCAGCAGGAAGGTGGCGTTGCCTCCCACAGATTTCTCATAAATTTCGATCAGTTTTTCCAGCGGACGCACCTGATCATTTTCGCTTTCGTGCCAGAACCAGCCCGGACGAATTGACGTATTCACTTCTGCCGGATACCAGATCAGTTCTTCTTCATTCCGGAGGATTTCTCTGCTGCCCAGATCCTGATCACTTGCATGGATCTTGCGTACCCGAAAGGAGGTGCTGTCCTCCTGCTGGCTCTGCGAAGCGATCTTCTCTGTGTCTGCAGTCCGGCGCGGCACGACGCTCCACTCCGCCTCTCTGGTCTGCCCCGCCTCGTTTCCACACCAGCGGATATCCGGCCCGCATACGTGAATGCACGCATCCGGCTGCAGTCTGCGGATAACGGAGTAGTATCTGTTCCAGTCATACAGCTGCTTTTTGCCATTTGGACCTTCGCCGCATGCTCCGTCAAACCACACGGAGAACACCTCGCCGTAGCCGGTAAGCAATTCTTCCAACTGTGCGACAAAAAAGTCGTCATATGGTTTTCCTGTGCCGTACAGCGGCTGATTGCGATCCCACGGCGAGAGATAGATACCAAACCCAATGCCGCCATCCCGGCAGGCCTTCGCCACTTCAGCCACAATGTCTCCCCGCCCGTTTTTGTAAGGACTGGACGCTACTGTATGCTGCGTATATTGGCTCGGCCACAGACAAAAGCCGTCATGATGCTTGCAGGTAAGAATCAGCCCCGTCATTCCGGCTGATTTGACGGCGCTCACCCACTGATTTGCATCAAAGCTGATCGGATGAAAGATTTCCGGGCTTTCGGTTCCATCTCCCCATTCCCGGTCTGTAAAGGTATTGACACTAAAGTGCACAAATGCATAAAACGCCATCTGCTGCAGCCGGAGCTGGCGCTGAGAAGGAACCACTTCAATCAGCCGCTGATCCAGTGAACGCATATAATTCTCTTCCTTCCATTGGAAAGGTTCTTGCTGTTTTCATTATACAAGAGTTTATTTACCGATTCAACCGCAACAAGTTCGGGTATGTTATTGATGAAATAAAAAACTTACACAAGGAGTATTTTCATGAAGAAATCCAACATACCAACCTGTCCGGGCTGCAGCAGACACTGCCCCGCCTGCAGCGTCCGCTGCAAGTACGGCCGCCAGTATTTTCAGAAGCACCCGGTTGAAACCAAATGCGACAGCAAAAAGCACAAATGGGAGCGCTATGTAACCGAGGGCGAAATGCTTTGGAATCTTCTCGCCCATGGCAAAAAAATCAAAAAAGCGCTCTGTCATCAGCAACTCACCGAATCCGCTCTGCTTTCCCTGCTTTCAGAGGAAGAAAAGGCAGCGGTTTCTTCCGCGCTGCAAAAGCTCAGCGCTGCTGCAGAAGCCGCTTCACAGAAATGATTTTCTGCTGATTGTTTCATTTTTTCCAAAACAGGTGTATAATTAAGACAAGCGTACAAAAATCATACAAGGAGGAATTCACATATGCTGGACAAAAAGGTTGTCGAACTGCTCAATCAGCAGATCAACAAGGAATTCTATTCTGCTTATCTGTATCTTGATTTCTCGAATTATTATTATGACCAGGAGCTCAACGGTTTCGGCAACTGGTACAGGATTCAGGCACAGGAAGAGCGCGACCACGCGATGCTGTTTATGCAGTATCTGCAGAACAACGGCGAAAGCATTCATCTGGATGCCATCGCCAAGCCCGATGTGGAGCTGACTGGCAACAAGGCCGTGCTGGAGGCTGGTCTCAAGCATGAGCGTTACGTCACCAGCCTGATCCACACCATTTACGAGGCCGCCTACAACGTCCGCGACTTCCGCACCATGCAGTTCCTCGACTGGTTCGTCAAGGAACAGGGCGAAGAGGAAAACAACGCCGACAGCCTCGTCAAGAAGTACGAGCTTTACGGCAGCGATCCCAGAAGCCTGTACATGCTCGACAGCGAGATGGCCGCGCGCGTTTACACCGCTCCTTCTCTGGTTCTGTAAATCAGTTTACTCACCGTTTCCGGTTTCCGTCCGGAAACGGTTTTTTGTATTTCAGCGCAATCTCCGATTGACACAGGAACCAAAATCCTCTATGCTGACAGTATCAAAACGTTCATGGAGGAGTGACCTGCATGCGCAAGAATTTCGGCGCGAAGCCCATTCTGTATCCTCAGCCTGTTTTCATCATCGCCACCTATAACGAAGACGGAACCGCCAACGCCATGAATGCTGCCTGGGGCGGCATCAGCGAAGTCAACGAGATTTCCATGTGCATCAGCGAAAACCATAAAACCACGCAAAATGCCATCGCCCGCAAAGCCTTTACCGTAAGCATGGGCACGGCGGATACCGTTGCTGCGTGCGATTATGTGGGCATCGTGTCCGGAAACGACGAGCCCAGTAAAATGGAGAAGGCCGGTTTTACCACGGAAAAGAGCGAATTTGTGGATGCACCCATCATCTGCGAATTGCCCATGGCCGTAGAATGCAGGCTGGTGAGCTATGACCCGGAATCCTGCCGCATGGTCGGCGAGGTGGTCAACGTCTGCGCGGATGAAAGCGTGCTCACCGATGGCAAAATTGATCCCGCCAAGCTCCGTCCCATCGTGTTTGACGGCGTACATCACATTTACATGACCCTTGGCGAGAAGGTTGGCAATGCCTTCAGCGACGGAAACAAACTGAAGTAAAGGATGAGAAATATGATCTATACCGATTTTCAGGGTCTGAAGCTTTCCCAGTTGGGCTTTGGCCTCATGCGCCTGCCCACGCTCCAGGACGGCAGCATTGATGAACCCCAGTTTGATGAAATGCTGCGCCTTGCCATCGAAAGCGGCGTCAACTACTTCGACACCGCCTGGCCTTACCACGGCGGCATGTCCGAGGTTGTCACCGGCAGGCTGCTCAGCCGTTACCCGCGCGAATCGTTCTATCTGGCCAACAAGTATCCCGGCCATCAGATCAGCTCCAGCTACGATCCCAAGGCTATTTTCGAGGAGCAGCTGCGCAAGTGCGGCGTGGATTATTTTGATTTCTATCTGCTGCACAATGTGTATGAAAACTCCATGCAGGTTTACCTCGATCCCAAGTGGGGCATTCTGGAGTATTTCAAGGAGCAGAAGAGGCTAGGCAGGATCAGGCATCTGGGCTTTTCCAGCCATGGACGCACTGAAAACCTGCGCGCCTTCCTCGACGCTGCCGGAGAAGATATGGAATTCTGCCAGATTCAGCTCAACTGGCTGGACTGGACGCTGCAGGACGCCAAGGGCAAGGTGGAACTGCTCAACGAGCGCAACATTCCCATCTGGGTCATGGAGCCTGTGCGCGGAGGCCGTTTGTGCAAGCTTGCTGAAAAGGACGAGGCCGTCCTAAGCGCTCTGCGTCCTGATGAAAAGATCCCTGCGTGGAGCTTCCGCTTCCTGCAGAGCATTCCCGGCGTGAAGGTGATCCTCAGCGGCATGTCCGCCACCCAGCAGATGAAGGACAATCTGGAAACCTTCGCCGCGTCCAAACCGCTTGCCGAAACCGAAATGCAGATGCTTCTGGAAATCGCTCAGGGCATGCACAGCGGCATTCCCTGCACCGGCTGCCGCTACTGTGTGGATCACTGCCCGATGGGACTGGATATTCCGCTGATGATGGAGACCTGCAGCGAGCTCCGCTTTGCTCCGGTAACCAACTCTGCCATGCGTCTGGAATTCATCGCTGCGGACAAGCATCCATCTGCCTGCATCGCCTGCGGCGCCTGCACGCAGATGTGCCCGCAGATGATTCAGATTCCGCAGATCATGCAGGAGCTTACCGAGAAGCTGACCACCATTCCCAAGTGGGCGGACATCTGCCGCGAGCGTGAGGAAGCCGCCAGACGTCTGGCTGCTGCGAAAAAATAACGCACGAAAAAAGTCTGGCTTTTGTGCCAGACTTTTTTGATGTCAGGATTGGGTCAGATACACGCTCCGTTCACCGCTTTTGGCAAACACGCGAATGGTTTCCGGCGCAAACGGCAGCGTGAACCGCTTTTCCTCGCCGGGCAGGATGATTTCATTCAGCCGGACGCTTTCGCCATGCGCGGTGATTTCTGCTCCTGTGATTTCTTCCGCCAGCGCATTATAGAAATCGATGCTTTTGCCGTCCGCATAAGCCATTGCGCATGCGCCTTCCCGGAACAGACAGTATCCTTCCGCGTGTGTATCTGCAAGCGCATGGATATCCGCCTTCAGAGAAGGCCCTGTTCCGCCTTCGTAGGCATGCAGGCCGACAAGCGTTTTCATGCCGCGGCTGAGCGTTCCTTCGGCGATTCTTCTCACCCACTGCGCGTCCTGTCCGTACGCTTTTGAATAGGCCATCGGCAATGCAAGTTCGTATAATTTCGCTGCATCTTCGTAGTTCTGGCCGTAATGCAGATCAGAAAACGCCGTATCTTCATAAGCGCCTTCCGGCATCAGCGCGGCGCTCAGGATCAAACCAGCCTTTTCCGAACGCGCGGCTTCGGTAAGATGCGACGCAACACGAACGACATCGTTTCTTCGCACTCTGGCGAATGCATGCACGCTTTCATCTTCGGCGCGGTAAAGGTCAAAAAACAGGTTTTCTTCTTTGGAATCGCCGTAAAACATGCGTTCAATCAAGCTTCTCAGATACTTTGGATCTGCACCGGCTGAAGCATACCGCACCAGATCCTCCTCAGACCAGCCGTACAAAAGATGATTGTAGCGGATGTAATCCAGATGCAGACCGTCAACGTCATAGTTCCGGCAGACTTCGCGGACGATTTTTTCCATGTAAGCGAGATAGCCTTCGTCCGTGAGCGAGATCAGTTCCCGGTCTTTTCCGCGGCGATAGTGACAGCGTCCGCTTTCAGGATGGAGCCGCTTGTAGTTTTCATCGCAGGTGGAGGTAAACCAGGCATGCACGCGGATGTCCCGCCTGTGCGCTGCTTCGATGACTTCCGCAAGCAAATCGCGCTGACATACATGCGGCGAATAAACGCCATGATGTGCTGAAGCGCCCGAAAGCCCTTTGGTCAGAAACCAGAGATCCGTTATTCCCGCGCGTGCACAGGAATCCACCGTTTTTTCCGCTCCGCGCTCCTGCACATTCTGATTCCACATCCAGATGCCCTTCATGCCAAACGCCTCCGTTTCTTCGTTCATTATACTGTATTTCCCGCCGCTTTAACAGGAAAAAACCGGAATGCAGCGAAAATATACCGCAACAGATTTTTTGTGAGGTGCACTCATGCGATATTTTGAACAGGACGGTGCCAGCCTGATCTGGCGAAACAAAGGTGAAACACTGATTATCTCTCCCTGGGGCGAAAACAGTCTGCGCGTTCGTTCCACCCTGCAGGGCGACGTAACGGACACCCGTTTTGCCCTGCTTGAGCCCGAAGCATGCGAAACGGAAATCGTTATCGAAGATACCCATGCCACCATCCGCTGCGGCAAGATCACCGCTTCTGTGGAGGTGGACGGCTGGCACCATCTGGCACAGATGACCTTCCTCAACCAGCGCGGAGAGGTTCTGCTGCGCGAAACCCATCCCGGAAATGCGCTCGTCCTGCGCAGCCGCAAGTTCGAGCCTCATCTGGGCGGCGATTTTGCTCTGACGGCCACGTTTGAAGGCCGCGACGGCGAGCAGATCTACGGCATGGGCCAGTATCAGGAGGAAATTCTGGACTGGAAGGGCTGCACGCTGGAGCTTGCGCACCGCAATTCCCAGGCAAGCGTTCCGTTTTACATTTCCAGCCTTGGCTACGGCTTTCTGTGGCATAATCCTGCCATCGGAAGCGTCTCGTTCGGCGTAAACCGCACCACCTGGCATGCCGAAAGCACCAAGCAGCTGGATTACTGGATCACAGCAGGCGACACGCCCGCTGAAATCAGCCGCGCCTATGGCAGGGCCACCGGCTTCGCGCCCGAAATGCCCGAATATGGACTGGGATTCTGGCAGTGCAAGCTGCGCTACTGGAATCAGGAGCAGCTTCTGGAGGTTGCGCGCGAGTACAAACGCCGCGGCCTGAAAATCGACGTAATCGTCTGCGACTTCTTCCACTGGCCGAAGATGGGCGATTACCGCTTTGATCCCGAGTTCTTCCCGGATCCTGCCGCCATGGTCAGAGAACTCAACGAGATGGGCATCGAGCTGATGGTGAGCGTCTGGCCGCAGATCTCGCTGGGCAGTGAAAACTACGAGGAGATGCTTCAGCAGGGCCTGCTGGTACGCGCCGAGTACGGCGAGCAGATCGGCATGCGCTTTGTGGAAGACAACATGTTCTTCGACGCCACCAACCCGCGCGCCCGCAAATATGTGTGGGAAAAGTGCAAAAAGAACTACTTCGACGCCGGCATCCGCATCTTCTGGCTGGACGAGGCTGAACCCGAATACGGTACCTACGACTTCAAAAATTACCGCTATTATCTGGGCAGCAACCAGCAGATCGGCAACGTCTTCCCGCAGGCCTATGCCCGCACCTTCTACGAAGGCATGAAGGACGCCGGTATGGACAAGCCCGTCAACCTTCTGCGCTGCGCATGGGCCGGAAGCCAGCGCTACGGAGCGCTGGTATGGTCGGGCGACATTATGTGCCGCTGGGAGGACTTCCGCCGTCAGGTCTGCGCAGGCCTTAACATGGGCTGTGCAGGCATCCCCTGGTGGACAACGGATATCGGCGGCTTCCACGGCGGCTGGACGGAGCATGAGGACTTCCGCGAGCTGCTCATCCGCTGGTTCCAGTGGGGCTGCTACTGCCCTGTGATGCGTCTGCACGGCGACCGTCAGCCGCACGAAATCATCCGCCGCAAGGATGGAACGCAGGTACTGGATTCCGGCAGCTTCAACGAAGTGTGGAGCTTCGGCGAAACGGCCTATCCCATTCTGGTCAAATACATGGAGCGCCGCGAGGAACTTCGTCCCTATGTGCGCGGTCTGATGGATGAGGCGCACACCGGTCTGACTCCGCTGATGCGCGCCATGTTCTACGAATTCCCTGACGATCCCGGATGCGTAGGGCTGAAGGATCAGTACATGTTCGGCAGCCGCTATCTCGTCGCGCCCGTGATGGAGCCCGGCATGCGCAGCCGCAGCGTTTATCTGCCCGAGGGCAGCTGGAAGGACGTTGATACCGGCGCTGTCTATGATGGCGGACAGCGTATAACGGTGGATGCGCCGCTGGAGCGGATTCCTGTTTTCGAGAAAATCTGACACAAAAATCCAGCCGGAAAACCGGCTGGCTCTTTTTCATTTATTTTATCATTTGCGAAGCCACACGCGCATTTCATTCAGTCCGCGGTTGGCCCATGCATAGTAGGGAATCAGCGTGATGATCGCGTCTTCGAGTTCAGGCGCGGAAGCCCTGCGGTAGAGCTGACAGCCGGTGCTGGCCTTTTCGCGCTTGCCATTAACCTTGATCTGCACGGTTTCATGGCCGAAGGTACCGCTCTTTTCCACTTCGATGCTGTTTCCGACCACGGTCAGCAGATGCAGGTCCGCGCCGTTGTCGGCTTCTTCAGCGCAGAAGGTAATCGGGCCGCGGGTGAAGGCTACGCAGCCGATATCCTCGCGCACACGCGTATCAGCCTGCCACATCTGCACAGGCATCGGGAAATCAAAGGTAATTTCCTCGCCGTCCTGCCATATGCCGCTGAGGTATACGTATCCGTCCTTCACGGTCTGCTGCTTGCCCTGTGCCTTGACGGAGGGATTCTCAGCCCATCCCGGCAGACGGAACGCAAGCGTTGCTTCTGCCGGTTCTTCGGCGCTGATAAATGCCTTCGCGCAGCCTTCCCACGGAAGTTCCGCTTCCATGGTCATGGTCAGCTTCCTGCCGGAGAACGCCTTGCAGACCGAACCGCCGATATAGAGATGCGTAAACAGCGTGTCGTCGTTTTCGGTATATGCATACTGTGCCACCGAGGATACCATGCGCGCAATATTGGGCGGGCAGCAGGCGCAGCCGAACCACTTCTGACGCACGGGCTTTACATGCTGGAGTCTTGCGTCGCGCTCGCAGGCCTGAGGAACCACGCTGAGCGGGTTGACATAGAAGAAGCTCTTTCCGTCCAGCGCCATACCGGAGAGGACCGTGTTGTACAGCGCCTGCTCCATCACATCGGCATAGCGGCTGTCAGGCTCAAGCTGCAGCATGCGGCGGGCAAAGAACACCAGGCCGATGGCTGCGCAGGTTTCGGAATAGGCGGAATCATTGGGAAGATCATAGGGATAGGAGAACGCCTCGCCCACATGCGTTCCGCCGATACCGCCGGTGATGTAGAGTTTTTCATTGGCGATGCTGTTCCACAGTCGCTTGCAGGCTTCCAGCAGGCTTTCGTCCTCTGTAACGCGGCAAACGTCGGCCATGCCGGAATACAGATACACCGCACGAACCGCATGACCCAGCGCCTCGGACAGTTCACGCACAGGCGCATTGGTCTGATAATACGCCAGATCCACCGGACGCGGCGCGCGGCCTTCGCGCTGCGCACGAACGGCTTCTTCCTCCACAAAATACTTCGGATCCCGACCGCGCTGCTCCACAAAGTAGCGGCTCAGATTGAGATAGCGTTTTTCGCCGGTTACGCCATAAAGACGGATAAGCGCCATCTCAGCCACCTCATGGCCGGGATAACCCTTGCACTTGCCTTCTTCCGTACCGAAACGCGCGTCGATATAGTCGGCAAAGCGACAGGCAGCGCGCAGAAGCTTGTCCTTGCCGGTGCCCTGATAATAGGCCACAGCGGCCTCGGTGAGATGGCCGAAGCAATACAGTTCATGGTGATCGCGCAGGTTCGTCCACGCGGCGTCCATGCCGTTGACGATGTAATAGGTATCCAGATAGCCGTCGTCGCGCTGTGCGGCGCAAACCATGTCAATAGCGCCGTCTGCAATGGCCTCCAGCTCCGGATCGGGATGCTGGCCTAAAGAGAATCCAACCGCCTCAATCCACTTGTAGAAGTCGGAATCCTGAAACACAAAGCCGTAGAAACGATCCTCATCGGGATGTGCGGGATCTTCCGGCAGCGTCTCAAACCCGCGGAAGGTATAGACAGGCGGCACAAAGTCCTTGCCAAGCTGCGCCTGCTTCTCGTGAAGCCTTGCTGCTGCGCGGAAATTATGCATGCACCAGCTGGGCGTTGCTTCCGCCACACGGTCGTTGAGCACTTCCCACTGGTAGGGGATCACTTCCTTGCGGACCAGCTCCATGGTACGCTTCCAGAAGCCATCTGTGATTTTCACATTTTCAAACGCAAGAGGTGCGGAAAACTGTTTCTGATTCATGGTTCTTCCTCCGCTGTCTTATACTTTGGCATGCTGGGCAACGCTGTGCAGCAGTTTATCCTCACTGGGACGATCCTTGGCCTTGTCGGCTTCGGCGGCGTTTCTGCGTGCGGCTTCCTTGTCGGCGGCCATTTCCTCCACCGTCTTGGTATGCAGCCTCGCCGCGCCTTCGGTTACAATGGGCGGAATCAGCGTGCCGTTCTTTTCCGCCTCCGCCCAGCGCTGTCTGGCTCTGGCGATTTCTTCGGCATACTGCGGCAGCCATTCTTCCTGGGCGATGAGCATTTCATCCACCATCTGCCAGATTTCGTTGGTGTTGCAAACCGCGCCCACCAGCGGATCCATCATCATGGCCTGACGAAGCAGGCTGATATCGGCATTAGCTCCGGCTTCCATGGCAAGGCGCTGCACCGTGATGTTCGACTGACAGCACGCGGCGCAGCCCAGCGGCAGATCGCCCAGAACCGGAATGTTGATGCCATGGGTATCCACGAATCCGGGTACCTCGACCACGCAGTCATCCGGCAGATTGGTGATGCAGCCATTGTTGATCACATTAAAATGACCGCGGTAGACACGCCCGGTTTCGAGGCTTTCAATAATCCAGCTGCCATGCTCCTGACTGTGGTCCTTGGGATCGTAGACCTTGGGCGGCTCCTTGAGCCAGTTGGGAAAGTCGGTTTCAAACCAGTTGCGGCCCTCGGTGCACACGCGCAGGTATCCGCCGGTTTCACCGTTGATCCACGAGCCGAGATCAATCCAGTTCCGGATTTCGTCCGGGCGCTTGCGGTACCACGGCACATATTCGCTCAGGTGACCGTTGGACTCGGTGGAGAAGTAACCGAAGCGCTTCATCATGTCGATGCGCACCTTTTCGGTTTTTGCAATTTCAGGATCGGCCTCCAGAGCGGCAAGCAGCTTTCCGTTGAGCTCTTCACCGTCGTGTTTGACGCTCAGATACCACGTCATGTGGTTGATGCCTGCGCAGACGATATCGATTTCCTCCTGCTTGTAGCCCAGCGCTCTGGCAATCAGCGCATGGCCGCCCTGCACGCCGTGGCACAGACCCACCGTGGGCACGCCGCCGTATTTGTTGCAGTACCAGGTGACCATGGCGTTGGGATTGGTATAGTTGAGCAGCATGCATCCGGGCGCGGCCACCTCGCGGATATCCTTGCACATACCCTGAAGCATGGCGATATCGCGCTGGGCGTACATGATGCCGCCTGCGCACAGCGTGTCACCCACGCACTGATCCACGCCGTATTTCAGCGGAATGTTTACATCCAGTTCAAATGCGTCCAGCAGGCCGATGCGGGCGCAGTCGATCACATACTTTGCGTCTTTGAGCGCCTCGCGTCGGTCAAGCGTGGCCTGAATCCTGATGTTCAGGCCGTTGGCTTCGATATCGCGCTGACAGAGCTGGTAAACCATGTCCAGATTATGCGGATTGATGTCCATGAACGCGATCTCAATATCATGGAACTCAGGCACGGAAAGAAGGTCTTTGAGAAGTCCTCTTGTAAAGCCGATGGAACCGGCGCCGATAAATGCGATCTTGAATTTCTTCACAGGAACGTCCTCCCTTGGTTGGTAAATCCATTATACACGATGATCGGGCCCGATGCATCCCCATTTGAAAAACTTCCTGTTCATCCCAAGGCATTCATGCTATAATGGCCTCAGCAAATGGAAAAATAAAGGAGGCGTTCCGATGTTTCGCTGCACCGACTCTATCGCCGATTCCGAAAAATATCCGTATCATATCCGGGACGTTCACATCAGCGACCCGTTTATTCTGGCTGATCCCGTGAGCCGCCGCTATTATACCTACGTTCAGTTTGTGGATTCCCAGCGTTTCCCGGACGTACCGGGCGGCAAGGGCAGGTTCTATGTGCTGGAAAGCGAAGACCTGATTCACTGGACGAAGCCTCAGGTGTGCTTTGAGCAGGGCTCCTTCTGGGCGGATCTGGATTACTGGGCGCCGGAGTGTCATATCTGGAACGGCAAATACTACCTGATCAGCTCCTTCCGCGCAGCCGGCACCTACCGCCGCTGCCAGTGTCTGGTCTCCGACAGTCCCAAGGGCCCCTTCAGCCCTGTTGCACCTGATCCTGTTACGCCGGAAGGCTGGCAGTGTCTCGATGGCACGCTCTACATCGACCGGGACGGCAATCCATGGATGGTCTTCTGCCACGAATGGCTGCAGGTGGAGGACGGTCAGATCTGCGCCATCCGTCTCACGCCTGATCTAGGCCACGCCATCGGCGATCCCATCATCCTCTTCCGTGCATCTGAAGGCCCCTGGACAGGTTCCATCATCGCGGGCGGCGGCGTGACCGACGGCCCGTTCCTGCACCGTCTGCCCGGCGGACGTCTGATCATGCTGTGGTCGAGCTTTATCAAGGGCGGCGGTTACGCCATGTCCTATGCCACGAGTCTGTCCGGTGAAATCACCGGCCCGTGGGTGCAGCGCGAAGAGCCGCTCTATGCCATGGACGGCGCGCACTCGATGCTTTTCCGCACCTTCTCCGGCCAGCTGATGATGAGCTGTCACTGCCCCAATGATCACATGCGCAAGCGCATCCTGCTTTTTGAAATGGAAGAAACCGCCACAGACTTGCGAATCATCAACGAAGTCACCGGGAACTGGTACAACAACATCGGCGGTCACGCTGCCCGCTATGCCTACCGCGATGCCTGCCGGGAAGCACCCTGCTTTATGAATGATCCCCGTGGCTGAATCAATTTCATCGTTTTTCCTCCGGCCGGTCCGTTCTGGACTGGCCGGTTTCCTTATGGTACAAATACGGTTCCGTTTTTCAGCCTGTAATTACAGGAAATGCCATAGTGTCATTAACCACTGGTGTTAAAATAATGCACGAATAACATAGGCTATGCGATAATTCTATACACCTATATCTTAAAGGTGGGCTTATGCGTATTCAGACCGACATTCTGAAGGAACTGCGCAAAGACAAGCATCTTACGCAGGAGGATATCGCGAAGCATTTCGGCATCAGCAACGTTATGTATTCGCTCTACGAAACCGGCAAACGCCGCATGAGCATTGACATGCTGTGTGATCTGGCGGATATTCTCAACACTTCCACCGACTACATTCTGGGCCGCACGGACGATCCGCGTCCGCCCCGTCCCAGAACGCACCACAGAAACGGATGAGTATTCCATCCAATGAGGAGGCTGGCTTTTGAGGCGCATTCTCTGCCTGTTTGCAGCGCTGATGCTGTTTTTCCCTTCCGGCGCTGCCCATGCCCAGCGCGGAGATCTGAGCGCGCGTTTCGCGTCAGAAAAAAGCATCAGCCTCAACGGCCAAACCTACCGTTTGCGCAGCCGGCTTACAACAGCGCTGCTCATGGGCATCGACCAGACCTCCGAGTCCTCCGGCGGTTACCGAAACGGCGGGCATGCTGACTTTCAGCTGCTAATTGTGGTGGATGACAACCGCAAAACGGTTGTTTCGTTTCAGCTGGATCGTGACACAATGACGGAAATCACCGTTTTGGGCGTGCTGGGGCATGTTACCGGAAGCCGCACCGCTCAGCTGGCGCTGGCGCATGCCTTTGGCGACGGCGGTCAACGCAGCTGCGAGCTGGCGGTATCGGCAGTGGAAAAACTGCTGCTGGGCACGCCGGTGGACGAGTACTTTGCCATGAGCATGGACGGTATAGCCGCTTTCAACGATGCGCTCGGCGGAATCGAGGTCACACTGGAGGATGATTTCTCCGCTTACGATGCTTCCATGCTTCCCGGCGTAACGCTGCGCCTTCAGGGCATGCAGGCGGAGTACTATGTCCGTCAGCGCTATTACGTAGGCGATCAGACCAATGCATCGCGTCTTGGCCGACAGAGCGTCTATCTCAGCAAGGCAAAGGACGTGCTGCGGGAGCGTCTGAGTCAGTCGCCCAATTTCATCACAACGCTTTTCAATGCCGTTGAACCCTACTCCGTTACCAGCATGTCGCGCGGTTTTCTGATCAATCTGGCCAACAAGCTGGATGAGTACGAAGTGCTGCCCCTTGCCTCGCTTGCCGGTACGCATCGGCAAGGTGAAAGCGGCTATATGGAATTCTATCCCGACGAAAAAAGTCTGCAGGAATTTGTCATCGAAACCTTCTACGAACCTGCGGCGTGGTAATTTTTTCATTCAGAAAGGAGACCTTCCCATGACCAAAAAGTTTGTTGCGTTCCTCCTCACCCTGACTCTTCTTATCTCCATGATGGCTGCCGCGCAGGCCGCTGCCGTACCCAGTGTGACCATTGGCTCTCTGATCGGCACCACCGGCGTTGTTACGCCCGAAGCCAAGCCGGAAGAAGAAAAAGAAGAAGCTCCGTCCGGTCTGCTGATTTATCTTGCGCCGGTTGAAGCTACTGTTGAAGAAAAAGTCGTGCTTGAGTCCATCACTCAGCATGTAGAAACCAAGCCCGTGGCTGAATACTTTGCGCCTGAAACACTGGCTGCCGTTACCGAGCTTCTTCCGCCTGAAACCAAGACCGAAGATCTGAAGATGGATGAATTCTTCGTGCTCAAAACCGAAGGCTATACCGAGGATCACGGCGATGTGCAGGTGGCTTTTGAGTTCTATACTCCCTACACCCCCGAAGACAAGCTGGTCGCCATGGTTGGCATTCTGCCTTCCAACCTTGCCGAAGCTCAGGCAGCTTTCGAAGCGGCTGGTTTTGAGCTTCAGGGCGGCACAGACGAAAACGGCGTTTTCTGGCTGGCTGTGCGCGTTGAAGTCATCGACGGCAAGGTCGTTGTTCATTTCCCGCAGGGCGTGCTTGAGTTCACGCTGACCCACGATACCGTTTTTGCGCTGCTCAGCGCCAACGGTGCTGCCGTCGCAGCTGAATAACGTTCCCGATCCGGGAAGATATATGAGGTTTTCTGATACATGAATCCATTCAGTCCTCCAAAACAGAATCATGAATCGCAGGCGTCTCAGGGAATCATGGTTGATCTGCTGGAACTTGTGTACCGCCTGCTTGACCGCTGGAAGCTCATCGTTGCAACTGCACTGCTGGGCGCTTTCTGCATGTTTTTTTACAGCACAATTATCGCTCAGCCGCTCTACCGTGCCACCAGCAAGCTCTATGTGCTTTCTTCCCGGGATTCCGCCATCAATCTTTCCGACCTGCAGATCGGCTCCTATCTGACTGCAGACTATCGGGAAGTGTTCGAGCTGTGGGAAGTTCATGAGATGGTCATGCAGAATCTGGGTCTGGATTATTCCTACGGAAAGCTCAACCAGATGGTTTCGGTGAGCAATCCCTCCAATACCCGCATGCTCAACATCACTGTAACCTCCAGCGACCCCAAAGAGGCCGCTGCGCTGGCGAATGAGTATGCTGCAGTAGCTCAGCAATACATTTCTGACACCATGAAAACCGATGCTCCCAGCCTGATGTCTCAGGCGCTCGTACCTGGCAGTCCCTATACACCCAACAAGACGCGTAACGTTATTCTCGGCACACTGCTGGGCGCGCTGCTGATGACGTTTGTTCAGGCGCTTCTATTTATTCTCGATGACAAAATTAAAACCAGCGACGACATCGCCCGTTATCTGGATCTTCCCACGCTGGCTGTGATTGCGCACAACGATTTTGCCGGAGCAGCAGATCCATCCAGACGCTCTGTCAAACCGCAGAAGGGAGGCAGTGTCCATGCCTGAATACAGCATTACAAGAAGTATTACGCTGGACTACGCCTGTCAGGAAGCAATCAATACGCTGTGTACCAATTTGAGCTTTCTGGGAACGGAAAAACGCAGGCTGCTCTTTACCAGCGCTCACCCGCACGAGGGTAAATCCTTTGTCTCGCTTTCTGTGGCAATGACACTGTCCAAGCTGGGATACAGCGTAGTTCTGGTCGATGCCGACCTGCGTCGTTCTCAGCTTTCTTCCCGTTATGGCATCGTTTATGACAAGGACTCCATGATGGGTCTTACGCACTATCTTGCCGGCAAATGCCCCATGGGAGATATGCTCCATTACAGCCGTACTGCTCCCATGTGTCTGATCCCTGTCAGGCGCACGGTTACCAATTCACTTGCACTGCTTTCGACCACACGCTTTTCCGCGTTGCTGGATAAGCTGTCCTCGCAATTCGACTTTGTGATTATCGATACGCCTCCTCTGGGCGCAGTGATCGATGCAGCTGAAATTGCCAAACATTGCGACGGTTCTGTTCTGGTTATCAAGTATAACTCTGTTTCTCATCGCGAGGCGCTGGAGATCAAGCATCAGCTGGAACGTGTGGATTGTCCCGTACTCGGTGCCGTGCTCAACGATGTGGATTTCAAATCTCTCAGCAGCAAGAAGTACTATAACAAGTCCTATTACTACCGTTACGGGAATGACTATCACACAGCAGCGGGTCGAAAAACTTCGGCTGCTATGAAAAAAACGCCCTGACTTTTATTCGTTGTCCAATACCTATTACGAATGAAGGGAAATGCATTATCATGGCTACGATTCTGGTAACAGGCGGCGCAGGTTTTCTGGGAAGCAATCTGTGTCGTGCACTTGCAGCAGATCCTGAAAATCAGGTCATTGCGCTGGATAATCTCTACACCGGCCGTATGGAAAACATCCTTTCTCTGATGGACAAGGATAATTTCCGCTTTATCAAGGCTGATGTCTGCGATCCCATTGACCTTGAGGTTGATCAGATTTACAACGCCGCCTGCCCGGCCAGTCCGCCCGCCTATCAGAAAAATCCCACTTCCACCACCAAGACCTGCGTGCTGGGCATTATCAATATGCTGGATCTCGCCACGCGCTGCAATGCTACGCTTCTGCAGTTTTCCACCAGTGAAGTGTACGGCGAGCCCGAAGTTCATCCCCAATCCGAAACCTACCGCGGAAGCGTCAATCCCATCGGCATCCGCAGCTGCTACGACGAAGGCAAGCGCTGCGCCGAATCGCTGTGCTTTGACTACCGCCGTGAATTCGGTACGAAGATCAAGGTTGTTCGCATCTTCAACACCTATGGTCCGCACATGGATCCCGAAGACGGCCGCGTGGTATCCAACTTTATTCTGCAGGCGCTCCGTCAGGAGAACATCACCATTTACGGCGACGGCAGCCAGACACGCAGCTTCTGCTACGTGGATGACCTGGTTCGCGGATTGATTGCCATGATGAATTCTCCCGAGGATTTCACCGGGCCGGTCAATCTGGGCAATCCCGGTGAGTATACCATGCTTGAACTGGCCGATCTGATCATTGAAAAGACCCAATCGACCTCCCGTTTGATTTTCAAGCCGCTGCCCGCCGATGATCCCACACATCGTCAGCCGGACATCGCCCGTGCAAAGCAGGCGCTGGGCTGGCAGCCGCAGACGCCGCTTACAGACGGTCTTGACCATACCATCCGCTACTACAAAGAGTTGTTGTGAGGAATGTACCAATGCTGCAGCAGACCCAGCTGGAACCCAATCCGTCTCCTGTATACCGCTTTTTGAAGCGATGCGGAGATATTCTGCTAAGTGCAGCCGGACTGTTGGTTCTCTCGCCGGTATTTCTGATTGTTTCCCTTCTGATCTGGCTGGAGGATCGCGGCAGCGTGATTTTCTGCCAGGAGCGCAATGGTCTGAACAATCAGGTTTTCAAGATGTATAAATTCCGCAGTATGGTCTCCAATGCCGATAAGCTGCGCGCCGCCATGGAAAAGTACAATGAGCTGGACGGTCCGGCCTTCAAGATGAAGGACGATCCCCGCATCACGCGCATTGGCCGTTTTATCCGCAAAACCAGCATTGACGAGCTCCCTCAGCTGTGGAACATCCTGCGCGGAGAGATGTCGCTGGTCGGTCCTCGTCCCCTGCCCACCTATGAAACGGCGCAGTGCAATGACTATCAGATGCAGCGTCTGCTGGTCAAGCCTGGCTTGACCTGCTACTGGCAGGTTTCCGGCCGCAGCGACATCAGCTTTGACGAATGGATCGAGCTGGATCTGAAATACATCCGCGAAGCCAGCGTGATAACCGATCTCAAAATTCTTCTGCAAACCGTGACCGCCGTGCTTGGACACAAAGGAGCATACTGATGAAAACGATTCTGATGGCGGCTTCCTCCGGAGGACATCTGGAAGAGGCGCTGGCGCTGAAAAAGCTGAAGGAGACTTACCGCACGGTTCTCATTACCGAAGAAACGGATTACAAGGTCAACTGCTGGCAGGACAAAGTGTACCTGATGCCGCAGGTCAACCGCAAGGAGCTGCGCAGCCTGATTCAGTATATCGGCTGCTTTTTTCAGACATGGAAAATCCTGCGCACCGAAAAGCCGGACGCCGTTCTTTCCACTGGAGCGATGATCGCTTTTCCCGCCCTGCTGCTTGGCAAGCTCATGGGCAAAAAGATCATCTTTATCGAATGCATGTTCAATGTCGACGAGCCCACGCTGACCGGCAAGCTGGCCTATCGGTTTGCGGATCTGTTCATCGTGCAGTGGGAGGAAATGCTCAGCATTTATCCCAAGGCCGTTTTGGGAGGTAGGGTATTTTGATTTTTGTAATTGTCGGCTCCCAGAAGTTCCCCTTTGAGCGTCTGATCCGCGAAATGGATAGGCTCAAAGGCGAAGGCATCATTCAGGACCGCGTCGTTGCGCAGATCGGCGTATGTCCCTTTGAGCCCGAGCATCTGGAATGGCGCCGTTTTATGGACAAAGAGGATTTTGACCGTCATATTGCCGAATGCGATCTGCTGGTAACCCATGCGGGCGAAGGTTCGATCATGACCGGACTGATCAAGCAGCGCCGGGTTATTGCCGTGCCGCGCTATGAGCGTCTGGGCGAGCATGTGAGCGACCATCAGCTGGAAATTGCACGCGCGCTGGCAAAACAGCAGTGCATTGTCAACGTGGAGGACATCGCCGGACTTGAGCGTGCGATTCTCGACATCGATTCCACGGAGCTCAAGCCCTATGTGTCCGGAAATGACAGCATCCTCCAGACCATTCGCGACTTCATCGGAGTGTGAGCCATGAACAAACCAGCGAAGGTATTCTGGTATTGCGAAAAATGGCAGCCCGGCGGCATTCAGGCCGTGCAGGTGAATCTGCTCAGACATATGCCCCCGGATGAAATTCATTTTGATATTGCCGTCAGTGAGGATGACACCGACCTGTTTGACGAACAGCTGAAGAAATACGGTGCGCGCAAGGTCGTCACCCTGTCCAGACGCTACGACAGCCCCGGCAAGCGCACGCTGGCCAACTTTTTTGCTGTCGCCCGTCTGCTTCGCAAAGGCGGATATGATGCTGTGCACTTCAACGCCTGTCACGGTGTCGAACTGATCTACGTTTTCTGGGCGTGGCTGTTTGGAATCCCGCTCAGAATCGTCCACTGCCGGAACAACGACATCGGCGCGGGCGGCAGAAGCCGTCCCATCAAGATTGCCTGCCATGAGATCTGCAAACGCCTCTTCGGCGGCTGCGCCAATGTGAAGCTGGCCAACTCCAATCTGGCTGCAAAGTGGCTGTTTACCAAAAAGGAGCTTGCGTCCGGCAGCGTTCAGGTGCTCAATAACGGCATCGACGCTTCGCGTTATGCCTTTGACGCGTCTGTCCGCGAACGCGTGCGCGCGGAGTTGCAGGCAGAAGATGCATTCCTTGTGGGACACATCGGTCACTTCAGCTATCAGAAAAACCATGAATACCTGCTCGAAATCTTTGCCCGTCTGCGTGAGATCATCCCTCAGGCGCGTCTTTTGCTGATCGGCAGCGGCGAAGGCGAGCCGGACGTCCGACGTCAGGCGGAAGCGCTTGGCATTGCGGATGACGTCATTTTCTATGGCGTAACCAACGAGGTTCCTTCCTTGCTCTGGGCGATGGATGCCTTTGTCCTTCCGTCACGCTTCGAGGGATTCGGCAATGTGCTCATTGAGGCGCAGGCAGCAGGACTCAAGTGCTTTGCGTCCGCTGGCGTCATTCCCGAAGCTGCCAAAATCACCGAAAACCTCAGCTGGCTTTTGCTGGATGAGTCGCCAGCTGTATGGGCTGACGCCATTGCTGCCTGCGCGAACGGCTATCCCCGAAAAGACCGCACGGCTGACGTGGCCGAAAAGGGATACGACATTTCCGGCATGGCGCGCCGTCTGGCTGCGCTGTATCTCAGCGGCGGAAAGAAGAAGTGAGTATGATCAAAGTCCTGTTTGTGGCGCACTCCGGAACACGGCTCGGCGGAGCCACTCCGGCGCTGATGAGCCTGATGAGCATGCTTCGGGAGCGCTATGACGTGCAGCCCAGCCTGCTGATCCCTGCCGGAGATACTTCCATCCTCAGCGACTGCGAGCAGCTTGGAATTCCTGTCTATGTCGGGCGTTATCATTCCTGCTGTTCGGTTTTCCACCGCGAGGCGCGTGATGTGCTCCGGCTTGTAAAGCTGCTTACTGCACCTTTAATCGACAGGATAGGACTTTCCGCGCTTGACCGCAGTCTGCCTGACGATTTTGATCTCATTTATACCAACGACCGCATGGTCATTGCCGGAGGGTATCTTGCCCGAAGGCGCGGTATCCCTCACATCTGGCATGTACGCGCCTTTGGCCGCGAGGTTCACAACATCTATCCGCCTTTCTGGAGTCGACTGATGAACGCTTACGCTGATCGTGTGGTAGGCATTTCGAATGCGATCATCGATTCTCTGCGGCCGCAGGTTGCCGAAGACAAGCTCCGGCTGATCCATGACGGCCTTGAAACGGATCGGTATATGGAGCTTCCCCGGAAGCCCCACAAAGGATTCCACATTCTGCTGACGGCGCATATCGTGCCTCTCAAAGGGCAGATGGAGGCCCTTGAGGCCATGAATCTGCTTGTAAACGAGAAGAACATCGATGCGCATCTGCATTTTGCAGGCGTTGTTCCGGCCTACGGCAGCCGAAAATACGACCGGGCTCTCAAGGAATACATCCGTACACACCAACTGACCGAACGCGTTCATTTTCTGGGACAGGTCTCCGATATGAGCGACCTGCGCAGCCGGATGGATACAGAACTGGAATGCTGCTGGTGCGAGCCGTTTGGCCGCGTAACTGTTGAGGCCATGCTTTCCGGCCTTCCGGTCATCGGTTCAAAGGCCGGAGGCACGCTGGACATTCTCGAAGAAGGCGTGAGCGGTCTTCTCTACGAGCTGCACAATCCTGCCGATCTGGCTGAAAAGCTCGCGTGGGTGGTGTCTCATCCTGCCGAAGCACGCGAGATGGCCGTACGCGGCAAGCAGCGTGCTCTGGACTGCTTCACGCTGGAACGTTCGGTCAGCAACATCCATGCCCTGATTACAGACACGGTGGTTGAATGATAAAATGCTGAAAAAATTACCTTTGGACGATCTGTTGTTCGGATTGATCTACCTGATGGGTATGATTGACTCTCTCGTCATCCGGACGTCGACCGTCAACGCGCTTCCTCATGCAGACACCTTTGGTACCTGTCTGCAGGCGGCAGCGATTGTGCTGCTGATTGTCAAGCTCTGTCTGGATCGCAGCTACACGTTTGCCTCGCTGATGCGCATGGCCTGTGTGGGCATCCTGATTCTGATTGCTTTCTGGCAGTCGCGGTACAATCACGTCTTCTATTTTCTCCTGATCTTTCTGGGCATACGAAACGTCAATCTGCCCCGGCTGATCCGGCTTGATTTCATCGCGCGCATTGCCATATATGCATTGATCATCCTGCTGTTCGCCTTTGGAATCATAGAGAACTACGTCACCTACCGCACAGGTGACACAACGCTGCGCTACTCCATCGGCTTTTCGCATCCCAACGTGCTGGCAAGCGGCGTCCTGATTCTGATTCTAACCGATGCGTGGCTTCACCGCAGACAGTTCAGCTGGCTGTATGCCATCGTGATCTGGGGTATCTCAGCCCTGCTGTATGTGATTACCTCCAACCGCACGTCCATCGCCCTGATTGTTCTGTTCCCCGTACTTCTGCTTCCGGCCAGCACCATCAGGCAGAACAGGCCGCTTTCGGGTTTCACTTCCTTCTGCGCCCGGTGGATGCTCCCGGCTGTCATTGTGTTCTGCATCGTATTCATGCTGGCCTGCGGAATGTCTCCGGTGGCCAGAACGCTGGATCAGCTGACGAGCAATCGATTTACGAACAGCTATAACGTTTATTCCAATTATGGTATTTCACTGCTGGGTCAGGATGTAACGCTCACTTCTGTCAAAGCAGCCCGACTGTATAACACGCCTTTGGCACTTCTGGATGTCGCCTATCTGCGAATGCTCCTGCAGGCTGGACCGTTAATTGTGCTTCTCTTTGCTTTCCTGTATTATGGGTTGACTGATATTCTGATCAAGGACAATGACCGTTACACCCTGCTGATTGTTGCCCTGTTCATCCTCTATGGAATCGGCGAATCCATGTTCAACAACGTTTTTATGAACTTTACGCTGATCTTTGCAGCGAAAACCTTCCATCTGAAAGATGAGATACCGTCTGCTGAAACAAAAGTCTGAAAGTTCTGCTCTGTTTCCCGCAGAACAGTTGCATTTTTTACCATAAGTGTAGTATAATACATTGTGTATTTGTATATCTTTTTCCAGGCAAACTTCGGTTCAGTTGAACCACACAGAACTTGATTATTCCCATCGCTGTTCCAGTCGGTGGCTGAATAAATTGCAAAGGAGTTAATGGAAATGTTCAAACGCATCGTTGCACTGCTTCTGGTCGGCACTCTGCTGCTGATGAGCATGGCTACTATCGCCGAAGAAACGCCGGTCACTGCCGAAGAAGTGATCGAGGCTGCAGACGTTGTCGTGGAGGAACCTGCTCCCGAACCGATCGAAGAGCCGACTCCCGAACCCACAGCCGAGCCTACGGAAGAGCCGACTCCCGAACCCACGGCTGAGCCGACTGAGGAACCGACTCCCGAACCCACGGCTGAGCCCACCGAAGAGCCCGTCGTGGAACCCACGGAAGAGCCTGTGGTTGAGCCCACCGAGGAGCCCGTTGTGGAACCC
>JAGBBE010000009.1 GCA_017938645.1 Clostridia bacterium | reverse complement strand
TAGAGTGCCACCTTGCCAAGGTGGATGTCGCGAGTTCGAATCTCGTCTACCGCTCCATCAAAAGCACCGTGATTGAAAGTCATGGTGCTTTTTTGTACTTTGAGGAGGCACAAAAGATGCGCACATGGCTGTTTGATTTCGATGGTACGCTGGTGGATTCCATGCCGGCCTTTGCCGGAGTCATGCTGAGAATCCTCGATGAAAACCACATGACCTATGACAGAAGCATCGTCAAAATCATCACGCCTCTGGGCTATCGTGATACGGCGCGCTATTTTGTAGAAATGGGCCTGCCCAGAACGCAGGAAGAACTGATCGAAACGATGAATCGCTATGCGCTTGAAGAATACGCGAACAGGATTCCGGCTAAGCCTCATGTGGAAGAAGTTCTGCGCAAACTCAAGGCGCGCGGCGATGACCTTAACATTCTCACGGCGAGTCCTCATACGATGCTGGATCCCTGTCTCAAGCGTCTCGGGCTGTACGATCTGTTTACAAATGTATGGTCGTGCGAGGACTTCGGTACCAATAAGGCCAATCCGGAAATCTATCATATGGCGGCGGAAAAAATCGGCCGGACGGTGGAGGAGATCTGGTTCCTGGACGATAACCTCAACGCCGACCGCACTGCAAAGGCTGCGGGCATGCGCGTGTGCGGCGTGTACGATGAATCCTCGGCGGAAGCAGAAGACGAAATCCGTGCCGCTGCCGACCGATATATCTACGATTTTTCAGAGTTGCTCTGATACGAAAGAGGCATTGCCATGAAAAAAGTCTGGTCTTATCTCAAGAGTGAAATTGTACTTACGGTCGCGCTGGCGCTTGCACTTGTATCCATGTGCTTTGTTCTGCCGGATGCAGCTTACGCGGGCTATGTGGATTGGGATGTGCTGATGCTTCTGTTCTCCCTGATGACGGTGGTTGCGGGGCTGAAGCACTGCGGGGTGATGGATCGCCTGAGCAGCATGCTGATCCGTCGTGCGGGCGACAGCAGGAAACTGTGCATAGCACTTTCGCTGGCCTGTTTCTTTTCTGCCATGCTTGTGACCAACGACGTTGCGCTGATCACCTTTGTTCCGCTGACAACCGCGCTTCTGGCCTCCTCGCCGGATGGATTGATTCTGGCTGTGACGCTGGAAACCATTGCGGCCAACCTCGGCAGCATGGCGACGCCGATTGGCAATCCGCAGAATCTGTACCTCTACGCGCATTACAACATGCCGATGGGACAGTTTCTGCGCGCGGTAGGCCCGCTGACGCTTGCCAGTCTCGTACTGCTGGTCGCCGCCTGCTTCCTGATGAAACCCCAGAAAGCAGCGCAGATGGAATCGACTCAGGAATCCGGCAAGCTTCCGGCAGCGCCCCTGTGGCTGCACGGTGCACAGTTTGCCGTATGTCTGCTGAGCGTACTCAACGTTCTGCCAAAATGGGCTGCGTTTATCCTCGTTCTCATCAGCACCGCTATTTGCAACCGTACATTGCTCGGGCAGGTGGACTATGCGCTGCTGGCCACGTTTGTGTGCTTCTTCGTATTTGTTGGTAATCTCGGACGCGTCGAGGCAGTCAGCAGCCTCCTTGGCAGCGTGATCACCGGACGTGAAATGGAAGTGGGTATTCTGGCCGCTCAGGTCATCAGCAACGTTCCTGCTGCTTTGATGCTCTCCGGCTTTACTGAAAACGCCGCCCAGCTCATGCGCGGCGTGGACCTCGGCGGCCTCGGCACGCTGGTGGCTTCTCTTGCCAGCCTGATTTCTTTCAAACTCTACATGAAAGCACCCGGAGCAAAAGCCGGGCGATACATGGCTGTCTTCACACTCTTCAACGCAGCATTCCTTGCAGTGCTTTACGCGCTTGCAAAACTGGGCCTATAAACCAAACAGGCACGCTCCACCTCGAAGCGTGCCTGTTTTTTGTTGCGAAAATGGGATTCCAAGCGTCTCCTCGTTACTTTCCAGCCTCTTTGATGATAAACGCCGCATCTTCCGGTGTAAGACCGATAATGGCGGTTTTGAAGTTGGTGTAAGTCACCATGCCTGCGGGTGAACCAGCGGCCTTCTTGACGTATTTGCGCTTGGTGTAGTCAATGGCCTGCTGCGGATGGTTTCGGCCCTTGCTGTAATAGGTGGCGAGTTTGCAGGCGAAGAGGAGGGTATCGTCGCTGGGTTCCTCTTCAGTGCGGATGATGACGTGAGAGCCCGGAATGTTCTGGGCATGCAGCCACGTTTCGTTGCCGCGCGCGTGCAGGGTAAGGCGGTCGTTCTGCAGGGAATTCTTGCCGACTTCGATGAGCGTGCCGTCTTTGGCGGTGAAGCGGTAGGGCTTGCCTTCCTGCAGCTTTTTGCCCTTCTGTTTACGCTGAGAGGCATCGGGACGCACAAAACCGCTTTCGGTAAGGACAAAACGGATTTCGGCCAGATCAGTGGTGGTTTCGCACTTGTCCAGATCTTCCAGCGCGTTTTCAAGAATGGACAGGTCGCGGTCGATGGTCACCAGCTGTTCCCGCGCATACTGCTCGGCTACTTTGGCCTTGCGGTATTTTTTGTAGTAGCTCTGAGCGTTCTGGGCGGGGCTTAAACGGCTGGAGATCGGAATACTCACATTGGGACATTCGGGATCATAATAATTCATCACTGTGACACTCTCAGCGCCTTTTTCGATCAGGTGCAGATTGGCGGTCAGCAGGTCGCCCCAGATGCGGTTCTGCTCGGTTTTGTCGCTCTGACGGAGTGTGTCGAGCATGATGGATTTTTTCTTTTCGGTTCTTTCCAGAGCGCTCTTGACGTGCTTTTGCAGACCGGCGCTCTTCTGCTGCATGCGCATGCGCAGATCACGGCCCAGATAATAGGCGTCCATGGCGGCGCTCAGGCTGGGCGCAGGCTTCTGATTGCCCGGCGTGTAGGTGAGATACGGAAAGGCGAAAAAGTCGATGGCCATCCCGGCGTCATCATAAAGCGTGACAGGATTGACCTCAACGCCTGCATAGAAATCTGCGAGCTTCGGTGCGATAACGTCCAGATTCAGTTCGCCGATGGGACAGGAGGAATCCACGCCGATCTGCGCGCAGACCTCTCGCGAGCACACGCCCGCCATGCCGGCCACGCATTCCATCAGCCCCTTTGAAAGGGCACAGGAAAGCTGTGAAAGGCGCTCCTTCAGGCTTGCGGCGTTGAGCGTTTCGGGGGTCAGCTTGTCCGGCTGAGGCGGCAGCTGATAGCATCCGCCCGGAAGAACCGTACGCACTCGGCTCATCTCGGCATTGACGTGGCGGATGGCGTCGATGATGGTGCTATCGTCACCGACCAGCGTCAGGTTGCTGTGGCGGCCCATGATTTCCAGATACAGCGTGCGCTGCACATGGTAACCCATTTCATCCAGACAGTCAAAAACAATGGCGAGAATACGGTCGCCCGAAATCTGACGGATATCCACAATGCGAGAACCCATCAGATGCTTGCGCATCAGCATGCAGAACATGGGCGGTTCGGCAGGGTTTTCATAGGTCTGCGAAGTCAGCTGCGCGCGGGCCTGATTGGCGTTGGCGCTCAGAAGCAGCCTGTGGTTGCCGCCGGCAGAACGAATCAGAAGAACCAGCGCGTCGCGTTCGGGCTGATTCACCTTGTCAACACGGCCACCAAGCAGCTTCTGATGAAGCTCGCGCTGCATAAAGGATAATGTAAAGCCATCCATCGGCATAAATCGTATTCCTCCTCGGAAAAGTCCCTCTGATGATAACACAGGTCGAAGAAAAGAGCAACGCGCAAGCATGAGCAGGGGTTCAGGGACATATGTTTTCATTGCAATCGACTGCTGAGGAGTGAAAAGGATGAAAAAGATCAAACGAGCCGATATTGAACGGGTTCTCATCGTGTGCGCAGCGGCGCTGGTGGTGGTGCTTGCGCTGAAAGGCAGCGAGCAGACCACCTCGCAGGTGCTGGTGGAGCAGACGCTGATTCCCGTGGAAGAAACGATGGCTGATCCTGAGGTGGAAACGGTATCAGCCGTGGTTTTCTATGAAGACGGCGATGGTTATCTTGTGCCCGTGACGCGTCAGGTGGAAAAAACCGACGGCATCGCCAAGGCAACGCTTGCCCTGATGGTCAAGGACAGCAAAAATGACATGGAAGCTGCGCGACTGGGCCTTCGTACGGTGATTCCCGAAGGAACGACCTTCGAAATTGATATCAGGGATGGGCGTGCCAATGTAAACGTGAGCAAGGAGGCCCTCAACTGCTCCAGCGCTGCGCAGGAAGCGCTGATGGTGGACGCCATCACCAACGCCATGACCTGCTTTTCCACCGTGGATGAGGTTACGCTGGAATTCGGCGGTCAGAAGCGCAGCAAGCTCACCTACGGCACCGATGTGAGCGGCGTATTCAGCGGAGGAAACCTTAACCTTGAAAGCGTGGAAACGTTCTCCGCTGACGCTGGACTTGTGCAGCTGTATTTTCCGTCGCAGACGGGCAGGCTTCTTGTGCCGGTTACCCGTACCGTATTCAGCACTGCTGATATGACCACCGCCGTCCTTGAACTCGCCAAAGGCCCCAGGGACGATAGCGGTCTTGAGCGCGCTTTGCCGGAGGGCTGCGGTGTGAAATCCGTAACCATGAAAAACGGCGTGGTTACCGTCAATTTCTCCGGGGAATTCAAGCAGGCCATGGAAGCCACTGACGGCGGACGTCAGGCCATCCGGGCGATTCTTTTCACCTGTGCGCAGTTCCCCGGCGTGAAAAAGGTCGAGGTGCAGGTAGATGGACAAAAGCTTGAAATGCAGCCCGAAACGGCGGAAACGTTCATCAACGATGCAGAGGAAGTGGCCGCGCAGTATCCCGGAGTGGTGGAGCTGGATTAGAAACGGATCCATAGGTTTTGCTGGACTTTCAGGTACAAACCTGTTATCATTTTCATATGCCGCAAGCCACAACGGCTGGCGGCTTTTTGATTGAATTGATTTCAGGAGGCGTTCACAATGGCCCGCATTGACCAGCGCAAAAATAATCAGACCCGTCCCTGTACCATCGTGCCCAATTTTATGGAAACTGCCGACGGCAGCTGCCTGATTTCCACCGGCAAGACCCGCGTGATCTGTACCGCCAGCGTGGAGGAAGGTGTTCCTCCGTTCCTGCGCAACACCGGCCGCGGATGGGTTACGGCTGAATACGCCATGCTTCCTGCCTCCACCGGCCGCCGCAAGCAGCGCGACGGCATCAAGAAGGATGGACGCAGCGTGGAGATTCAGCGTTTGATCGGCCGTTCTCTGCGACAGGCCGTTGATATGGAGAAGCTGGGCGAGCGTACCATCACCCTTGACTGCGACGTGCTCACCGCCGACGGCGGCACGCGCACTGCTTCCATCACGGGCGCGTATGTTGCGCTGGTTCTGGCAGTCAACAAGCTCATGCAGAACGGCCTGATCGAAGAGAATCCCATCATCGGCCAGGTGGCGGCCGTGTCTGCCGGTATTGTGGATGACCAGCCGATGCTGGATCTGTGCTATGTCGAGGACAGCAATGCCCAGACCGACATGAACCTCGTGATGAACCAGCGCGGCGAGTTCATCGAACTGCAGGGCACCGGCGAGGGTCGTGCTTTTACCAACATTGAGCTTAACAGCATTCTTGATATGGGCCGTGCCGGCGTTCGCAGTCTGATGCGCGCCCAGCGCAAGGCGCTCGAGGGCCAGGGCGAATGGCTTCTGCCTCCCAAGCGCATCGTGGTTGCCACCGGAAACGCGCACAAGCTCAAGGAACTGGGCGAGATTTTCGGCGGCATGGTTGAACTGGTCAGCATGAAGGACGCTGGTTTCAAGGGAGATATCGTGGAAGACGGCGATACCTTCGAGGCCAACTCCGCCATCAAGGCCGAGGCAGTTGCCAATGTAACCGGACTTCCGGCGCTGGCGGACGACAGCGGTCTGAGCGTGGATGCTCTGGACGGAGCACCTGGCGTATACAGTGCCCGCTATGCCGGTGATCACGGCGATGACAACGCCAACAACGATCTGCTTCTGAAAAACATGGAAAACGAAACCAACCGTACCTGCCGCTTTGTGTGCGCCATGGCGCTTGCGCTTCCGGGTGAGGAAACCCGTGTGGTGCGCGGTGAGTGTGTTGGAGAACTGCTGTATGAGCGCGCCGGTCAGGGCGGCTTCGGCTATGATCCGCTGTTCAAGTATCATACCGGCAAGACATTTGGCGAGATGACCGAAAAGGAAAAGAACGCCGTGAGCCATCGTGCCGTTGCCAGCGAAAAAATGCGCGAAGTAATCATTGAGGTTTTGGGATGAAGCGCGTAATTGCCCTGTCCGATTCCCATGGAGATGCAGAGGGGCTTCGGGAGTGCTATCAGATGGCGAAGAGATCGGGTGCGGTTGATATCGCCGTGTTTCTCGGCGACGGCGCGGATGATTTTGAAAAGGTGCGTCCTGAATGGGAGGCACAGGGAACAGTTTGCTATGCCGTAAGCGGAAACAATGACTGGCGAAGCGATAACCCGCAGGAAATCAGTTTCCGGGTAGGCAAGGTCGTCTTTTATGCCTGCCACGGGCATACGCGGTATGTGAAGTATGGTTTTGAGCGCCTGTGGTTCGCTGCGCGTGAACGCGAGGCGCAGGTTGCTCTGTACGGTCATACCCACAGGGCTGATATTGAAATTGAATACGGACTGTACATGATCAACCCGGGCGCGGTGTGCGAACGCAGGCCCAAGGCTGCGGCTTTTGCGGAAATTTTCGTGGAGGACAATGGGGGAATCATGCCCGGAATTGTCCGGTGGGATTGATATTGTATCATTAAAGAAGGCCTTCGGGCCTTCTTTTTTCGTGTATCCATTGACAGAAAAACACAATCATGATATCCTTGCTTCCGGAAATCCTAGCAAAAAAGTCGGAATTGTGGTTTCAAAGGTTTTATCGCCGGGTAAACCATATCCGTAAGATCCGGGAAACGGGTCTGAAAAGTAAGGAGCTGTCCATGAAACTATCAACACGCGGCAAGTACGGCCTGTACGCCATGTATTATCTGGCGCTTCATTCCGGCGAAGGGCCGCAGACGCTGCAAAGTATTTCCACCATTGGCGTTCCCAAGCAATATCTGGAGCAGATTCTGGGAAACCTCAGACGTGCGGGCCTTGTAAGTACCGTGCGCGGCGCGCAGGGCGGATATCAGATTGCGACCATGCCGCAGGAAACCAGCCTGCGCGATATCATCGACGCCGTGGAAGGTCCCATTGAACTGAGCAGCTGCGCCAATGCAGAAGCCGTCTGTCATAAGTCAGGCACCTGTCCGGTGAGAAGAGTATGGCAGAAGGCGACCGACTCCATCAACGCAGAACTGGAAAAAATCCATTTGGGCGATATGCTTACCCAACCGTGCGAAAGCGAGGAAGAATGATCATGACGGATCGAATCATCTATATGGACAACGCGGCGACCACCGCCACCCGTCCCGAGGTAGTGGAGGCCATGCTTCCGTACTTCACCCAGAACTATGGAAATCCCAGCTCCATTCACCGTGTAGGCCGCGACGCCCGCCGCGCTGTTGAAAACGCCCGCAAGCAGGTGGCATCTGCCATTCATTGCGAGCCTCGCGAGGTTTATTTTACAGCAGGCGGCAGCGAGAGCGATAACTGGGCGATCCGCTGCGCGGTCAAGGCGCTCGAAAAGAAGGGCAAACATATCATCACCAGCTCTATCGAGCATCATGCTGTGCTGCACACCTGTGAGTATCTCGAAAAGCAGGGCTACGAAGTGACCTATCTGTCGGTGGATGAGTTTGGCCGTGTGAGCGCGGAGGATGTGAAGAACGCCATCCGTCCCGACACGGTGCTGGTCAGCATTATGGCAGCCAACAACGAAATCGGCACCCTGCAGCCTATTAAGGAAATCGGCAGGATCACCCGTGAGGCCGGCGTGCTGTTCCACACCGATGCGGTGCAGGCCGTGGGCGCTGTGCCTGTGGACGTTGCTGATTGGGGCGTTGATATGCTCAGCCTCTCCGGTCACAAGTTCCATGCTCCCAAGGGCGTTGGCGCGCTGTATGTTCGCAAGGGTATCCGCATCAGCAATCTGATCTACGGAGGCGCTCAGGAGCGCGGCTTGCGTGCAGGCACCGAAAACCTGCCCGGCATTGTGGGCCTCGGCAAGGCCATTGAACTGGCTGTGGAAGAACTGGACGAGTACGCCGCCCGCATGACCGCCATGCGCGATCGTCTGATCGACGGCATCCTCGAAGCAATTCCTGATACCCGTCTCAACGGTCACCGCACCGAGCGCCTGCCCGGCAACGTGAATGTTTCCATCCGTTACATCGAAGGGGAAGCCCTTCTGATGCGTCTGGATCTGGCCGGTGTGGCCGGTTCCAGCGGCTCTGCCTGCACCAGCGGTTCCCTCGATCCCAGTCATGTGCTTCTGGCCATCGGCCTGCCTCATGAGATCGCTCATGGCAGCCTGCGCCTGAGCCTTGGCCGCGATACCACTGAGGAAGAAGTCGACTACGTTCTCAAAACCCTGCCAGAGGTTGTGCGCAAGCTCCGCATGATGAGCCCGCTGACGCCCAGCGGTTACGCCGGACTTTGATTTTTCGATATTTGCAAGGAGGAACAGATACAATGTACAGCGAAAAAGTGATGGATCATTTTGAAAACCCCCGCAACATGGGTGAAATTCCCGACGCTTCCGGTTCCGGCACTGTCGGCAATGCCAAGTGCGGAGATATCATGAAGATGGATATAAAGGTCGAAAACGGCATCATCGTTGATGTGAAGTTCAAGACCTTTGGCTGCGGCGCAGCAATCGCTACCAGCAGCATGGCCACCGAAATGGTTAAGGGCAAGACCCTCGACGAAGCGCTGGCACTGACCAACAAAGCCGTTGCCGAGGCGCTGGACGGTCTGCCGCCTGTTAAGATGCACTGCTCCGTGCTGGCTGAGGAAGCCATTCACGCGGCGATTCAGGATTACAAGGAGAAGCATCCCAACGGCTGATTTTCTCCTTCATCAGAGAAAGGAATCATTATGCCCGAAGTACATGGAAATATCGAAGGCATTCGCAAAAGCGTTCTGGATGAGCTGGCGTCTTTGTACGACGTCCAGCTCGAGCCCGACGTTTTTATGCCGCAGGAGCTGTTGAACGGCCTCTGCGGCTATTCTGCGTCTATGAACCGTGAAATTGCGGTCTATATTACCCGCTACGGCGAGATTGCGGACGTGTTTATCGGTCGTTCGGACGCAATCGATCTGCCGGATCTACGCCTTCGTCGCAGCGAGCGCAGACTCAGCATGATCCGCTGCATCCACACTCATCCCAACGGATACGGAGAACTGAGCGACGTTGACGTAAGCGCTTTGCTCAGCATGCGCTTTGATGCAATGTGTGCTGTCGGCGTGAGCAAGGACGGACGGCCCACCTCTGTTCAGTGCGCGTTTCTTGATCCCCAGCACGAAGGACAGGTGCGCCGCACGGAATTGATCAGCGCGCGCAAGCTTCCGCAGACAGAGTGGATCGGCCTGATTGAGGAGACGGACGCCGCATACATTGCAGAGGCTCCGAAACTGCAGAAGGAACACGAGCGCGCCGTGCTGGTAGGCATTGAAAGCGAAGAATCTCTGGCCGAGCTGGAGGAACTTGCCAAAACAGCGGGCGCTGAAACCATCCTGCGCGTTCTGCAGAAGCGGCCCAAGCCTGATACGGCGTTCTGTATCGGCCGTGGCAAAGCGGAGGAACTCAGCCTGCGCGTACAGGCCATGCAGGCTGATCTGGTCATTTTTGATGAAGAGCTTTCCGGCGTGATGCAGAAGAACCTAGAAGAGGTGCTGCGCGTCAAGGTCATTGACCGCACAGCGCTCATTCTGGACATCTTTGCTGCTCGCGCCAACACCCGCGAAGGCAAACTGCAGGTGGAAATGGCACAGCTCAAATACCGCAGCCAGCGTCTGCTGGGTCAGGGCCTGGTTTTGAGCCGTCTTGCCGGCGGCATCGGCACGCGCGGCCCCGGCGAAAGCAAGCTGGAAGTCAACCGCCGCCGTATCCGCGAGCGCCTGACCGACCTCGGACGCGAACTTGAGCAGATTGAAAAACAGCGCAATCTCCGCCGTCAGAGCCGTGAGAAAAACGGCGTTCCGATCGTTGCATTGGTCGGATACACCAACGCGGGAAAATCCACGCTGTTCAACCGTTTGACCGACTCAAACGTCTATGTTATGGACCAGTTGTTTGCAACGCTGGACAGCGTCAGCCGTCCGGTAACGCTTCCGCATGGAAGCAAGGTGCTTCTGGTGGACACGGTTGGATTTATCCGTAAGCTTCCGCATGATCTGGTGCAGGCGTTCCGTTCCACGCTGGAAGAGGCAAAGCTCGCCGATGTGCTGGTGCTTGTATGCGACGGAGCTGACAAAGAACTCGAAAGCCGTCATGCGACTGTGGAAGAGGTGCTTGACAGCCTTGGTGCAGACGAAGCGCCGCGCATTGTTGCGCTCAACAAATGCGATCTGTTTGAGGATATTCCCGATCGCATGCCGGGTGCTGTTCGCATCAGTGCTGTGACCGGTGATAATTTGGACGGTTTGCTTGACCGGATCGAGCAGGAGCTGGATGCAGGAACCGAAGAAGTTACCTTCCTTGTACCCTTTGCCAACTACGGTCTGATCAACCGTCTGCATTCCATGGGCAGTGTCCTCAAACAGGAATACGTCGAAGAAGGCGTAACCATCACCCTGCGTATGGAAAAACAGAACGTCGATTTCGTTCTGCGTGAAGGCGGAAAGCTGATGGAAGCCGAATCCTGATGGATTTGTCATGGAAAAATACAGCTTTTTTGCTGACAGTTTCAGATAATGGTTGCGTAAGTGTTACAAAAATGATACAATAAAGAGAAAGGGGAGGGATGTAGCTTTGCTGCTGGAAAAGGTGATCTCCATCGTGGCAGCCAGCGCCGCAGTGCTTCAGGGAAGTATGGATGCAGCGCTTCCGGATAAGAACATCGAAGGAAATGTTTTTCTGGTAAACCGCCAGCATTCGATCAGCGAGCATTATGCGCCTGATACACGTAAGGTAAACGGCCCGGGTATGTCCCAGACCATGCGTGACGATGCGGCGACAGCACTGGAAGAGATGTTCGCAGCTGCAAAGGCGGACGGTATTAATCTTTCCATCGTCTCCGGCTACAGAAGCTACTCCAAGCAGTCCTCCATCTACAGCCGCAAGAAGGCCACCGTAGGCCAGAAAGAGGCTGATCGCGTATCTGCACGTCCCGGCACCAGCGAGCACCAGCTCGGTCTGGCCATGGACGTGGCCCGCAAGGGTTCCTCCCAGCTCAATCCCTCCTTTGGCAAAACCCAGGAAGGCCAGTGGGTGAATGAAAATGCTCACCGCTTCGGCTTCATCGTACGCTATCTGGAAGGCTACGAGGAAGTGACCGGCTACATGTACGAGCCATGGCATGTGCGCTATGTTGGTAAGGAACACGCGCTCGCACTGTACGAATCCACCGTTCCGATGGAATGGTACATGTCCGATCATAAGCTGAAGGTATACGACTATCTGATCCATAATGTTACGAATGAGGTGCTCCCATGAAGAAGCTCGTTTGCGCGATTCTTGCGATGATGATAAGCCTGTGTCTGTCTGCCTCCATGGCAGAACAGCTTCAGATGCCGGAGGTTACGTGGGATTATCCTGTCCCGCTGATTGAGATTCAGTCTGAGTATGCGATGCTTGTCAATGGCGAAAATCTGCTGGACAAGAGCTTTGAGCCGGATCCGCTGGTCAAGGTGACTGGCATCAAGCGCGCGACCTCTGCAGCTGTCTACATGGAGGAAACTGCTGCCAACGCGCTTAAGGCCATGTTTGAAGCCGCCTCTTTTGTGACGGAATATGAGTACGTGACCGAAAGCGGCAAGACCAAGGTAGCCGAGTACGGAGACAATGGTATGGTGCTTTATCTCAAGAGCGGCTACCGCAGCTACGGCACGCAGTCGACCACCTATGCCAACTATCTGGCCCGCAACAATAATGTGGACGATGGCTATGTGGCCAAGCCCGGCACCAGCGAGCATCAGACCGGCATCTGCGCCGACATTCTCAACGATGATTACGCTGGCCGTCCGACCATGACGCAGGACTTCAAGTGGACGCCTGAGGCCCAGTGGATGAAGGAAAACTGCGCCGATTACGGCTTCATTCTCCGTTTCCTTGAGAATGCAGAGGAGAAGACCGGCATCAAGTTTGAGCCCTGGCATTTCCGCTATGTGGGCAAGTACATTGCCTCCTATGTGATGTACAAGGGCATCACGCTGGAGGAGTTTACCGTGGAGGCACAGGAAGCGCTGGACGATTTCCTTGCCCGCGGCGGCAGCATTGAGGAGCAGATTGCTTACGAGAATCTCAAGCTCAACGCGCCTCCTGCCAGCTATGTGCTCGACGAGATCGGCACCGACGGCGACGCCGAAGTTTCGCTGGTTTTCTGATCCTTTCCCGTATGCCGGGAGGATGAAAAACCGGCTCTACTAATGTGAATTGGGATTGAGGACAGAATATGGGCAAAACAATCGCCATTACCAATCAAAAAGGCGGAGTGGGAAAGACCACCACTGCCATTAACCTGACCGCCTGCCTTGCTGAAGCCGGAAAGAAGGTTCTGCTGGTCGATCTTGATCCGCAGGGCAACTCCTCTAGCGGACTGGGTGTAAAAACAGGCGTCAATTCCGTATATGAAGCCCTGATGGGACGCGCTGAACTTCCCAACTGCGTGCAGAAGACGGTGGTTAACGGCCTGTGGGTGATTCCATCCGACATCCGTCTGGCCGGAGCTGAACTGGAACTGGTGGAGCTTGAAAAGCGCGAATACCGTCTCAAGCACCTGCTGAGAACCATCGAAGGCCAGTTTGATTATCTTTTCATCGATTGTCCGCCCTCTTTGGGACTCCTTACGCTCAATGCTCTCACAGCCGCACAGCGTGTGCTGATTCCGATCCAATGCGAGTACTACGCATTGGAGGGCGTTACCAGCCTGATGAATACTGTCAACCGTGTCAAGCATTCTTTCAACCCGGGTCTGGATATTGAAGGCGTGCTGCTGACAATGCTGGATGGCCGTACAAATCTCGGCCTGCAGGTGGTGGAACAGGTCAAGAAGCATTTCAGACACCGCGTTTTCGCCACGGCAATCCCGCGCAATGTACGTTTGGGAGAGGCTCCCAGCCACGGACTGCCGATTCACATGTATGATCCGCGCTCCATCGGCGCGGACAGCTACCGCAGGCTTGCGCAGGAATTTCTGCAAAGGCAGAAATAAACAACGAATTTGATTCGTTGTATACAAGGAGTAGGTGCAAATGAAACGGGGCGGACTTGGCAGAGGGCTGGATGTTCTTCTGCCTCAGAGCGACAGCCTGCTTGAAACGGTTGTACGCGACATCGCCATCGATGATATCGATCCCAATACCGACCAACCCAGACGTGATTTTGACAAGGATGCGCTGGAACAGCTGGCGCAGAGCATTCGCGAAGCGGGCGTTCTGTCACCTATTCTGGTGGTGGAAAACGGATCGCGCTACCGCATTGTTGCCGGTGAAAGGCGCTATCGTGCATCCAGAATAGCCGGTCTTGCCACGGTTCCCTGCATTGTACGAGAGATGACCAGCGAGCAACAGATGGAAGCGGCGCTGATTGAAAATCTTCAGCGTGAAGATCTCAATCCCATCGAAGAAGCTGCAGCCATCCGCAGTCTCATGCAGGAATACAGATATACGCAGGATCAGGCGGCGAAGAAGCTCGGCAAGAGCCGCCCGGCCATTGCCAACATCCTTCGACTGCTCAATCTTCCCAAGGAGATTACCGATCTGGTGGTTGTGGGGGATCTCAGCGCCGGACATGCCCGCGTTCTGGCTGGTCTTGAAAGCGAATCACGCAAGCTGGAACTGGCGCATCAGTGCGTATTGCACGGCTGGAGCGTTCGCAGGCTGGAGGAAGCAGCCCGCGAAAAGCCTGCGGCACCTAAAAAGCCCCGCACGATTTCTCCTGAACTGGAGTCTCTGCAGAACAGCATGCGCGAAGCGCTGGGCCTGAAAACTACGTTCACCGGCACTGAAAAGAAGGGCAAGATCGTTCTTTCCTACAGCACGGCTGAAGAACTGGAACATCTCTACGAGGTTATCGGACGTCTGCTTGACTGACACTTTCAAGCAAGAAAAGGTGGTATTGTATGCGTACAAATTCCAACAAAAAGGTTCACAAGATCAAGCGTGATCCGTACAAGACCCTGATGCGTCTGGCCGGAATTCTGGCTGCGCTGATTGTCGTTGGGATCGGCGTTTTCTACCTATGCTCGATGGCGGTTACCAATGACTACACCGCTACCCGCGACCGCATCGAAGCTGAGAACGCCGAGGCTGAGGTGGAGTTCAACGCCCGCATGAACGAGCTTCGCAGCCAGAACAGCATCGTCAGCAAGCCTGTTGACAGCGTTCAGGATAACAGCGATCTCCCTTACTGGGAGAAGGAGCTGGAAGGCAAGGTCTGGCGCGTTGAGGATGAAGGCAGCGCTGGACTGGAAAACACCTCCACCATTTCTCTTGACCGTGCTTCTCTGATTAATGGCGGACTGCTGCTGGTCAATGCCTGGCACTCTCTTCCCTCCGATTTCAGCGAGGAAGGCCTGATTCCGGTGGGTGAGTCCTCCGGCTTCGACATTCAGGTGCAGGACAACTCCGTGCAGCTCTTCCCTCCGGCCTACGAGGCTCTTAAGGAAGCTCTCGGTGCTGCAAAGGAAGCAGGTCTTGAGTATTATATCGCCATGGAAGGCTACCGCTCTGTCACTGAGCAGGAAGCGCTTTTCAGTGAGCAGATGCAGGCCCTCAGCAGCCGTTACAGCGACGAGCGCCTGATTGCTGAGACCAAGAAGAAGGTCAACTATCCCGGCACCAGCGACTACCACACCGGTATGACCGTTCGCATGGACGTGTATCAGCGCGGAAATTCCGAACTGAACGACCAGAAGTTCCAGGCCGAAAGCGCTCAGGGCGCGTGGCTGACGGAAAATTGCTGGAAGTACGGCTTCGTCTTCCGTTTCCCGTCCAAGGATTTCCCCAACAGCGCCTGGGAGGATAAGAGCCACAAGACCGGCGTTTCTTCCCAGCTGAACATGTACCGCTTTGTTGGCAAAGCCCATTCCGCTGCGATGCGCGTGATGGATATGTGCCTGGAAGAGTACATTGAGTTCCTGATTGCTCATCCTCACATCTGCATCTATGAAGATGGTGCGCTGGCCTACGAGGTCGTACGCATCAAGGGCGTGGGCAATAACGAAAGCGTAGCGCTGCCGGTTCCCAATCCTGCCAGCGGCTATCAGGCCAGTCTGGACAATATGGACGGCGTTGTGATGGCTTACAGCTATCGCTAAAAAAACATACAAAAAGTCCGCTGCAACTGCTGCAGCGGATTTTTTATGTGTCAGACGGTTACGTCTGCAATTTCATAATCGACCATTTTTTTCAGATCTTCGGGTTTCATTTCGACCTGATATCCAATCTTTCCGGCACTGAACATCATGGTGTCGCACAGAAGAACCGTTTCATCCACAACAGTATGAAACGGTTTCTTCATCCCGATGGGGGAGCATCCGCCGTGTACGTATCCGGTCAGAGGAAGAAGGTCCTTGCTTTTGAGCATCTCAATGCTCTTTTCGTGGACTGCCTGAGCGGCTTTTTTCAGCGAAAGTTCTTCTGCAACCGGAATCACAAACACATAGTTCTTCCGGGATGCAGCAACGGTAACCAGTGTCTTGAAAACCTGCGTAGGATCCTGCTGAAGAATCGCTGCGACTTCCACGCCACTGAGGGCTTTTTCACAGGGATATTCATAGGCTTTGTAAGGCAGCTTCTGACCGTCCAGAAGACGCATGACATTGGTTTTTTCCATCAGAATTCCTTCTTGCGTGTTATTGTACAGCGTCTTCAAGCGTATTGACCGGCGCACCGCATTTGAGACAGGGCAGGAAATTGGTCGTTGATTTGATTTCTTTGAGATCGCTGTAGGAGAAACTGCCATCAAAGGGCAGGTTATCTGCATTCACGCTGGGACAGTTAGGGTCCATGTGGTAGTAGTTGCCGCCCATATTGTAATACAGCGTGGTGGAAGCTGGAGGCGCTGGAGTTACCGTGGTGCGCGGAGCTTCGGTAGCTGTACCTACAGACTGGGTTTTAACCACATTTTCATCCGTTTTGGTTGCTTCCTTGTCGTTGGTAGCAAGGGAGTTGGGGTTGACGTACCATTCCTCGCCTTCCTTGACCATCATGATCATGAATCGATAAATCGAAGGCGCTTTGCCGTTGTTCTTGTTGATGGTCGAACGCATGGTGATGGTACGGCTGTTGTCGGTGTCGGAGCCGGAAATGTCTTCAATAATGAAGTCTTCGGGGGTACGGTTTGCCAGCACCATAAACAGCGCCATGGACGGATTCTCCTGCTTGCTGCACCAGCTGGGCTGAACAAGCTGTACCATTTCGGTGGTGTTGTTGACCATCCACAGGTTCATAAACAGTTCCAGACGCTTCTCTGCCTCGGAAGGACCGCTGACAGGAAGCGGAGTAGGCGTGGCAGGAACGGCGGTAGGCGTGGGTTCAGCCGATTCGGTTTCAGTGACAGCAGCTGCCTGCTGCTGTACTGCAGGTTTTTGAATGGCATTTGCACTGGTTTGACGCACATCAGCGTTAGCTTGCATTTGCATGGCGATGGAGCCGATGCACAGCGCTACGTAGACCATGCTGACAATCAGACGCATCGTGGGTGTGTACATCTGCCGGTACCACATTGCGCCAAGGCCAATGACGGCTGCGCCGATGAACACATAGCGCACAGCACCCCATGCGCCTGCGGCAAACAGGCAGGGAATGAACAAAAGCGGCAGCAGGCCGAAGAGGAAGAGCGTCCAGAGCTTGTCCGCATTGAACGGCTCACGCGGGGTGCGCGGTTGCTGAGGCGCATTCTGAGGAGGCTGGCCAAAAGCCATGCTCTGCTGCTGCGGAGGCGTCTGATAGCCAAACGGCTGCTGAGATGCCTGCATTCCGCCAAAAGGCTGCACTGGCTGCTGAGGCATTGCAGCAAAAGGCATCTGCAGCGGAGGCTGCGCAGGCTGAACAGTTGGTCGCTGCTGCTGGACGGGTGCAGCCTGCGGAGGAACAAAGCCCTGTGCACGGCTGGAAAAATGACCGCCGCTTACAGGAGGCACACTATTGCCAAGAGGCTGGGCCATAGGCTGCGGCACGCTGTTCTGCATGGGAGGCAGAGGCATGCCAGACTGCACAAATGAAGGCGTGGCAAATGGCATCTGCTGCGGAATCTGCATTCCCTGCGCTGCTCCGGGATAGAAGCTGCTGCCTGGCATAAAGCCATTTGGAGGCGTTGCAGGCGGAATAGATGCGGCGGGCATCTGCATCATTGGCTGCGGAATCGTCGGCTGTGCCTGAAAGGGCATTCCGCCCGGCAGATCGGGAGCCTGCGAAAAATCAGGCGTCTGCGAAATCTGACGCGCTGCTGCGGGTTTTTTCATGAAATTCCGCTTCTGCATGCCGTAGGTCGGCGTGGAAGCGTATCGGGTACGGTTTGAATTCATCTTGCATCTCCTTGCGTGCGTTGAAAAACACTCAAAACGCTTATGCGAGGCCGCATACGCCCTCTTATTATAGCACAGATCGCCTCATTGTAAACACGAACGGACAAATTTATGAACGAAAAGAAACGAAAATTTAACAAATTGTGGAGAAACAGGAGATGTTGACTAATCATTATTTGGAAAGCTGTAACAATTGTGATGCTGAAAACCTGCGTTGAATGAGTTGCGTAAAACGGGACAATCATGTATAATTACATTGACCTGTTATGCTCAGGGATGACGGGTCAGCATTGTGGGCGGTTTTCCGCCGCGCAAGGAGGCGCAAAGCTTTATGGAATGCAAGATCAAAAATGACGTGGGCACGATTTATATCACCGAAGACGTAATGCTCAAGGTAGTGGGCTATGCTGCTTTGGAATGCTACGGTATTGTTGCTATGGCCAGCAAGAGAGCCAAGGACGGCCTGGTTCAGTGGCTCGGACGTGAAAACCTGTCCAAGGGCGTACAGCTCAAGCTGGTGGATGATATGATCGACGTCGATCTGTTCATCATCGTAGAGTACGGCATTTCCATCGCCGAGGTCTGCAAGGCCATCAGCGAACAGGTGCGCTATAAGCTTGAAAGCATGACGGGCGTGAAGGTGCGCCGTGTCAACATCTCTGTTGAAGGCGTTCGCGTCTGATTGAGCAGTGTATTCGGGAGGAATTGACCGTGATCCAGACCAAGACGATTGATGGCGTGCTGCTGCGTGATATGATGGTCGCAGGCGCTGCCATGCTGGAAAAGAACCGCGAAGCGGTTGATGCTTTGAATGTTTTTCCTGTGCCTGACGGTGATACGGGCACCAATATGAGCCTTACCATGAACTCCGCCACCCGTGAGATGAGCCAGAAGGAGCATCGCACGGCCGGCGAGGCTGCTGCTGCCATGGCCAAGGGCGCTCTTCGAGGCGCGCGCGGCAACAGCGGCGTGATTACCTCTCAGCTCTATCGCGGCTTTGCCCGCGCCCTGGAAGGCGTGGAGCGCGTAACCCCTGTGCAGTTTGCCGCTGCGCTCAAGTCCGGTGCCGAAACCGGCTACAAGGCCGTTATGAAGCCCAAGGAAGGTACCATCCTGACCGTTGCCCGCGTGATTGCTGAAGAAGCCGTCAAGCAGGCTGAACGCACTCCGGATGATTACGAGGCCCTGTTTACCAACATCCTCACCACGGGTGAAAAGATCCTCAAAAAGACTCAGCAGATGCTGCCTGCTCTCACGCAGGCTGGCGTTGTTGACGCCGGCGGCCGCGGCCTTCTGCTGATCTACATGGGCTATGCTGCCTGTCTGCGCGGCGAAGATCTGCCGGTTGCCTCTGAGGGCGACGAGCAGGGCCCGCCCGTATTTGAGGACGATCACGATGCGTTGGGCGAGATCAAGTTCGCCTATTGCACCGAGTTCCTCATCCAGAATCTCTATCCCGACATTCTCGAAGAGGATATCGACTCCTTCCGCCGTCGCCTCAACCGCATTGGCGACTGCGTGCTGGTTGTCGGCGATCTGGGTCTGGTAAAGGTGCACGTTCACACCAACGAGCCCGGCAAGGCGCTGGAATATGGCCTCAGCCTTGGCGAACTGGTCAATCTCAAGATCGAAAACATGGTGCAGCAGCGCCGTGATAATCAGGCTGCCGCAGCCAAGCGCGCCGAGGAAGAAAAACCCACCAAGGAATACGGCATGGTGGCTGTTTCTCTGGGCGAAGGCTTCAACAGCATCTTCAGCGATCTCACGGTTGACAGCATCGTCGAAGGCGGCCAGACCATGAATCCTTCCATTGAGGATATCTCCGCTGCTATTGAAAAGACCCATGCCAAGACGGTCTTTGTGCTGCCCAACAACGGCAACGTGATTCTGGCTGCCCAGCAGGCCGCTCAGCTGGCCGAAGGCAAGGAGGTTGTCGTCATTCCCACCAAGAACGTCGCCATGGGCATCGCCGCCGCAATCGCCTTCCAGCCTGATGCAAGCGTTGAAGACAACGCCGCCGCCATGGAAGAAGCCGCCCAGCGCGTGCGCACCGGCACCGTTACCTACGCCGTGCGCGATACCGATTTTGAAGACAAGCATATCAACGAGGGCGATATCATTGGCCTGTACAACGGCGCGATTCACACCGTTGGCAGCAGCATCCATGACGTCACCCGTGACCTGATGAAGGCTATTGTTACCGAAGATGACGAACTCATCACGGTGTACTATGGCAAGGATACTTCCGAAGAAGACGCCCAGGCGCTGACCGACGAGCTTGCTGAACTCTACGGCGACTGCGACGTGGAGATGCAGATGGGCGGACAGCCTCTGTACTACTATCTTGTATCTGTGGAGTAATATGGAACTTTCCGATATTAAAGGCATAGGCAAAACCAGGCTGAAAGCCTTACACGCAGCGGGCATCTGCTCGTTGCGTGATCTTTTATATACGGTTCCATGCCAGTACCGTGATCTTGGACGGATTGTAAGCGTTGCAGATGCGCAGATTGGCGCTAGGAATACGCTGCAGCTTGTACGCGAAGGCGAGGCCAAAATCAGCCGTCACGGCAAGCTGAGCCGCGTAACCTGCACGTTTACGGATGATTCCGGAACGATCACCGGCGTCTGGTTCAATCAGCCCTACATGCGCAATGTGCTCAATGCGGGAACGCGTTTCACCTTTCATGGAATGGTGGAGGCGCAGGGCAGAGGAAAGAAAATTCTCAATCCCAGCATTGAGAAGGATCTGCGAATCATTCCGGTTTATAAGCCCATCGAAGGCATCCCTCAGCGCACACACGAAAAGATCGTGCTTGAGGTTCTCGATGATGCAGAAATCATCTGCACGGAAACGCTGCCAAAGGAGCTGCTCGATGAGCATCATCTGTGGTCATGCGCAAAGGCGATCCGTGCGCTGCATGCACCTTCTTCCATGGAAGAGGTTGCACAGGCGCAGCGCAGGTTTGCCTTTGAACAGATGCTGCTCTATCAGGCTGCCGTGCGTATGATGCGGGACGTTCGAAAGGATGCAATACTCATTCCATCCGATCAAAATGCGCTGGATGAATTCTGGAATGCACTGCCTTTTGCACCCACAGGCGCACAGCGGCGCACGCTCAGAGAGATCGCTGCTGATATGGCCTCGGGTCATGCAATGGCACGTATGGTTCAGGGTGACGTAGGAAGCGGAAAGACGGCGGTTGCCATGGGCGCGATGCTTTTATGCGTCCAGTCAGGCAGACAGTGCGCCTTGATGGCTCCTACCGAAATTCTTGCCCGTCAGCATTATGAAGGCATGAAGGATTTCTTTGAATCGCGCGGCTATGGCTGCGGTCTTTTGCTTGGTGGCATGACAGCCAAAGAGCGCCGAGAAGCAAAGCGATGCCTTCAATCTGGCGAATGGCAGGTCGCCATCGGAACGCACGCGCTGATCAGCAAAGGAATCGAGTACAGCGATCTTGGACTGTGCATCACCGATGAACAGCATCGTTTCGGCGTGGCCCAGCGAACAGCACTCATCAATAAGGGGACAAATGGAGCCTTCGCTCCGCATCTGCTGGTGATGTCGGCCACGCCCATCCCGCGTTCGCTCGCGCTGGTGATGTTTGGTGATTTGGACATTTCCATTATGGATGAGCTTCCGCCCGGCAGACTGCCCGTGACAACACGCATTGTTTCAGAAGAAAAGCGTGAGGGCATGTACGGTTTTTTGCAAAAAGAACTGGAAGCAGGAAGACAGGCATATATTGTATGCTCGCTTGTAGATGAAAGCGAAACGGGCGATGAGCTGAAAGCTGCACGTGATCACGCGCAGGAATTGGCCGGAGGCGTGTTGAAAAACTGGAATGTCGGCGTTACTTACGGCACGCAGCCTCCTGCTGAAAAAACGGAGGCACTCCGGGCCTTTGCCGCAGGTGAAACGCATGTTCTGGTGGCTACCACGGTGATCGAGGTGGGCGTTAACGTACCAAATGCGTCGCTGATGATCATCGAGGATGCTGACCGGTATGGTCTGGCGCAGCTCCATCAGCTGCGTGGACGCGTCGGACGCGGAACTGCGCAGAGCTGGTGTTTCCTGATGTCGCAGCCAAACGACCGTCTGCGTACGCTTGTATCAACCAACGACGGTTTCGAAGTGGCTCGCGCGGATCTGGAACAGCGCGGCCCGGGTGAACTGCTTGGAACCCGTCAGCACGGAGAAGTGCTGATTCCCGGCGGCGCGGCGGCGTATGGAAGCATGCAGCTGCTTTATGAGGCCGCGAAGTGCGCCGAGCAGCTTTCGAACGATCCTTCGCGCGCTGACACCTGGCTTGCCGTTACAAGTCAGGCGCAGAGCCTGATCAGCCGCCTCAGCGACCGGGTATCCATCAGCTGAAAGGAAGAAAAAAGAATGCATATTGTTCTTTATCAGCCGGAAATTCCGCAGAATACCGGCAATATTGCGCGTACCTGTGCAGCTACAGGAACCACGCTGCATCTGATCAAACCGCTGGGATTTGAACTGTCAGATAAGTATCTCAAGCGCGCAGGACTTGACTATTGGCACATGATGCAGTACCGCGTCTATGAGAATTTTGAGGAGCTGCTTGCAGCCTACCCCAATGCGCGCATGCATTTTCTTTCCACGAAGGCACCGCGCGGATATACGGCAGCTCAATATCAGCCGGATGACTTTCTGGTGTTCGGCTGCGAAACGCGCGGCCTTCCGGAAAGTCTTCTCTCGCGCGTGTACGACCGCTGTGTACGCATTCCGATGGTTCCTGGCGCAAGGAGCCTCAATCTGAGCAATTCGGTTGCCATTGTGCTGTACGAAGCGCTACGTCAGCAGGGCTTTGAAACTTTGCAGACAGAAGGCAGCCTTACCGGACGCGAGGACGAAAGCGCGCCGTGGATGGATTATGTGTAACCATTCGTTAGGTTTGTGGAGGTGAACAGCATGGAAAAACGCCGCCGCAGAAGATATGTGGAAGAGGACGTTCAGCTTGAGGATGTCCTTCAGCCCTATGAAGAAGCTCCTGCAGAGCCGGAAACCTACTGGCAGGAGGAAGTCTACGACGAAGAGCCGCAGTATGACGAAATGTATCTGGATCAGTCCTATGTGGAGGAGTATTCTGAAGAGCACGAAGAGGCTGATCTGGAAAGCCGTGTGCAGATTGCCATGGGCGTGCTGGATCTGATCAGCATCCTCATCGGCATCGTGGTCATTCTCGTGCTTGTCGCTATGTTTGTGGCGCTGTTCAGCTGGCTGCAAAATGACATCCTCAACTCGGCGCTTTTGATGCAGGGCGGTCTGAAGTAATCGGCTGCTTCGGGAGGAATCGGCATGCGTATTTCATGGGAAGAGCTATGGGAGAATATCATGAGCTGCAACCGGTGCGAACTCGGAGCCGGCTGCATTCAGAAGGTGCCCGGACAGGGCGATGTGCATGCTCCGCTGATGCTCATCGGCGAAGGACCGGGCGAGCAGGAGGACAGGCAAGGGCTTGCGTTTGTCGGCCCGGCCGGACAGCTGCTTACAAAAATGCTCGCAGCCATCCAGCTTCCGCGCGACCGCGTGTATATCTGCAATGTAGTCAAGTGCCGTCCTCCTCGCAACCGTCAGCCAAGTCCTGAGGAAATGCAATCCTGCATCGCTCATCTCAGAGCGCAGGTGGCGCTGGTCAGGCCGCGTGTTATTGTGCTTCTGGGCGCAACCGCCGTGTCTGCAGTTCTGGGTCCGGAATACCGCATCACGCGATGTCATGGACAGTGGGTGGAACGCAAGGGATATTCCATCATAGCGACCTATCATCCCTCGGCGCTTCTGCGCGATGAGAGCAAGAAGCGCGACGCATGGAACGACCTGAAAAAAGTTCGTCAGCGACTGAAGGAACTTTCCCTTTATCCCGATTTGCTTGGGGAGGATGAAGTATGACTGCACTTGAAGCCTTCCGCGAGGAATGCACAGGATTTTTTGAAAGCATAGGCACAGAGGGATACCGTCCGCTGGTGTTTGGCGAGGGCAAAGCCGAAAATCCGGTTCTGATGCTCATAGGCGAAGCACCCGGCGAGCAGGAAGCCCTTCAATTGCGGCCTTTCGTAGGCAAAGCAGGCAAAAACCTTGATCAGTTTCTTGAAACGCTGGAATTGCAGCGCGATGAAATCTATATCAGCAATGTCGTCAAAATCCGTCCCAGCAAGCTCAGTTCGGCAGGACGAATTGTCAACCGTCCTCCAAGCCGTGAAGAGAAACTGCTTTTTACGCCGTGGCTGATGAAGGAAATTGCCATCGTGCGTCCCAAGGCGCTTGTAACGCTTGGAAACGTTGCGCTTCAGGCGTTTGTGGATGATGTGATCGGAAACCGTCATGGCAGATGGAATCAGGTTGAAATCATGCCGCCAGATGAGCCCAGATTGACGCTTCCCCTGTTTGCGCTGTATCATCCGGCGTCTGTGATCTACAACCAGTCGCTGAAAACGGTATATGCGCAGGATTTGCAAACGCTTAAAGCGACATTTCAGTCGCCGGAGTGTATTCTGCAGCACTGAAGTGCAGACAGACATGGTCTTGACGTGATATGATGACCATGCAAAAAACCCAACAAGTCCTTCAGGAGGGGATTGTATGATGGATATGATTCTGCAGAATCTGCCAATTCTGATCTGTTTTGTTTTCGGCCTTGGACTACTGATTGTGGAAGTCTTTATGCCCGGCTTCGGACTCCCGGGCGTTTCGGGCATAGCGCTGGAAATTGCGAGTATTGTGCTTACCTACATGCGCCACGGCGGACTTGCTGCGCTGGGCATGACGCTGATTATTCTGGCCTGCGTTGCTGCAGCCATATCGATCGCGCTTCGTTCGGTCAACAAAGGCCGGCTGTCCAAGTCACCGGTTATTCTGACAGAAACGGAGAGCGCTTCGGAAGGTTATGTGACCAGCAAGGACATGGAAATCTTCCTCGGACGCGAAGGCAGAACCAAAACGGTGCTGCGTCCCAGCGGAATGGCGGAGTTTGACGGCGTGAAGCTGGATGTGGTCGCCGATGGTGAGTACATTCCCAAGGATACGATGGTTCGCGTGGACCATGTGGAAGGCGCAAGAATTGTCGTGCGCCGTGTGTAAGGAAAGCCGAAGCTTCTTTCATGGAGCTTTTGAGCATCATATAGAGGAGGAATCGTAATGGAACCTATCGTTGGTATCTTCATGGTATTCGTATTTGCACTGATCTTCGTTCTTGTGTTTCTCCGCTTCGTACCCGTCGGTCTGTGGATCACTTCTCTGGCAGCCGGCGTGCATGTGAGCATTGCCTCTCTGATCGGCATGCGTCTGCGCCGCATTCAGCCCAAGCGTCTGGTTGAGCCGCTGATCAAAGCCCGCAAGGCTGGTCTGGAAATGACGCTGAGCAAGCTCGAAACGCATTATCTCGCCGGCGGCAACGTTGATCGCGTCATCAACGCTCTCATCGCCGCGCAGCGCTCCAATATTGAAATGCCTTTTGAAAAGGCTTCCGCCATTGACCTCGCCGGCCGCGATGTGCTGCAGGCCGTGCAGATGAGCGTAACCCCAAAAGTCATCGAAACGCCCGTGGTCGCCGCTATCGCCAAGGATGGCATTGAGCTGCGCGCCAAGGCCCGCGTGACTGTTCGCACCAACATCGAACGCCTTGTCGGCGGCGCCGGTGAGGAAACCATCATCGCGCGTGTTGGCGAAGGCATCGTTACCACTGTAGGCTCCAGCGAAACCCACAAGCAGGTGCTTGAGAACCCCGACCTGATCAGCCAGACGGTGCTCAACAAGGGTCTGGATGCCGGAACGGCCTATGAAATCCTCTCCATTGACATTGCAGACGTTGACGTTGGCCGCAATGTAGGCGCTCAGCTGCAGATGGATCAGGCGGAGGCCGACCGCCGCATTGCGCAGGCTCGTGCTGAAGAACGCCGCGCGATGGCTGTTGCTCACGAACAGGAAATGAAGGCTGCTGTGCAGGAGATGCGCGCCCGCGTGGTCGAAGCTGAGGCCGAAGTGCCCAAGGCCATGGCCGCTGCTCTGCGCGAAGGCAAGCTGGGCGTAATGGATTACTATCAGATGCAGAATGTGGCCGCCGATACCAGCATGCGCGAAGGCATTGCCAAGGCTGCCGCACCCGCTGTTCCTGAAAAGAAGTAAGATAGAACCTGTGCTGAATACAGGAGGTGGATGACGGATGGATGGAATTCTGGTGCTGGTCCTGATTGGCTGGCTGATCAAGTTCGCGTCGTCCCAAAACAAGAAAAAACAGAGCGAAAAGAAACCTGTGAAGCGTCCTGTGCATTTTCCAAACGAACCGAAATTCAGTTCATCTGCGGTGCAGAAAACGGAACCTGTTGTTTCTGTCTATGATGCCCGGAAAATGGCTCCCGCGGAGGGCGAGGGTTATCAGGCATCATGGCTGGGCAGTCTGGACGTTGATTCAACCGAAGGGGAGGATCTGTGCGATCCTTCCCTCGGACACGAACGCGAAATCGAAGTCGATCCCAAGAGCGTTTATGCGGAAGAAATCGGTAAAGAGCCGTTGCTGGATCTGTCGTCCAGAGGACTCATGCAGGGCGTCGTCATGAGCGAAATTTTCACCCGGCCTGCACAGCGCAAATACCGTTGACAGTAAGGAAGGAACGAAAGCATATGGAGGATCTTCGGGTTCTCGTCGCGGATGACGACGCCGGTATGCGCACCATTATCCGAAAGATTGTAAGCAGGGTGGAAGGCTTTGCGCTGGTTGCAGAAGCCGGAGATGGACGTACCGCGCTGGAACTGGCCGAGCAGCTTCGGCCCGACGTGGTCTTTCTGGATGTGGAAATGCCGGAGATGAACGGCGTTGATACCGCCCGCATGATTCAGGATCAAAACCCGAATATCGTAATTATCTTTGCCACGGCCTATGAAGGCTATATGGGTGATGCGTTTGAGGTATATGCTTTCGATTACCTGATGAAGCCTTTCAAGGTTGAACGGGTGGTGCAGACGCTGGAGCGCGTTCGTGAACGCCTCAGGATGCGGGTAGACCGGCCTGTTGCGCCGCAGGTGACGGTTCCCAGAGCGGCCAATGGCAGAATGATGCTGCGGCATCGCGAAGGAGTTACCTTCGTTGATTACGAGGACATTCTGCTGGTTCAGCGCGAGGATCGATCAACCGTGATCTACACCAGGGATGAAGAACGCTATGTTACCGGCGACAGCCTCTCCGAAATGGAGGAAAGGCTTCCGAAGGACGTGTTCTTCCGCTGCCACAAGAGCTATATCATCAATCTCAACCACATCAAGGACATCACGCCTTATGGCCGCTGGACCTATGTGATCCGGCTGGAGGGTACCCGGCACGACGCACTGATCACACATGAAAAGTATGAAGAACTGGAAAAGATGTTCCAGTAATACAAAAAGCCTGTTCCGCAGATGATGCGGAACAGGCTTTCTGTATGCCGTTTATTCGGCGGTGGGCATCGTAACAACGATCGTTTTGACAGCCTCATCGGTGGTGAAAGTGATGCCCGTCAGGCTTTCGATGCTTGCAGCCGGAAGATAAATTGTCTTGTCGGCCATGCGGATATCGCGCACAGGCAGAACCTGCGGCTGACCATTCACAAAGGCTTCGATGGAAACGGGTGCACCGGACTGATCCTCAGTGTAGGAGATGCTTACGATGCTGCTTCCGATGGCGAAAGCGAGTTCTTCCTTTTCGATAGAAGAAGAAGAGATTACGTTCAGATAACCAGCGGTAAGCAATTCCTTCAGCGGAAGATACATTACATCGCCCAGATCATAGGGCTTCAGCGGCGTCGCAGCGTCGGAAGCCACAACGGTTTCATCCGTGCCGCTTACACGGATGGTCCAGCCGTCGCGTGCGAGCAGCTCAGCAGCTGTTTTGGCAACAGGCGTTTCTGTGGGGGCGGCGGCAGGTACGACAGTTTCAACAGGCGCAAAAGTGGGCTCGGGCGTTTCTGTGGGCTTGGGTTCAGCGGTGGCCTCTGCCGTGGGTTCAGGCGTGATGGCAACGGCCAGCTGGGCCTGAGGCGTTACGGTAGCGGTCGCTTCGGCCTGCGGAGCCAGACGGATTTCAGGGCTTTCATAAAGCACAGTAAGCGTGTGGCGGCCGGCAATACCGTCGGCACTCAGACCGTGGCGATACTGGAAGGCCTCAACAGCGCGGCGGGTCTGGTTGCCGAAGCGGCCGTCGATTTCTCCGTCGTAATAGCCGTATTCAGCCAGCTTTTCCTGCATCTGACGGACCAGATCGCCATTATCGCCGACCTGAATGGTCTTGTAGGCAGGATTGGGCGTGATGTTGATGGTGGGTACAGGAGTGGGTTTGGGCGTAGCGGTTGCAGACTGCACATAGGCAGTGGGCGCAGGTGTTTCCAGCGGAATATAGCTGGGCTCCGGCGCGGTCTGCACAGAGGTGGTAAACACCAGAGACATATAAACAAGCAGCGTCTTCAACAGATCCATAGGTTGCTTCCCCTTTCCAAAAGGTGCTCAATATAAGGATATCACAGGAATGCGGCATTGACAAGCGGCGAAAACGGCGTATGATGAAACCAGGGTGTAAAAAAGAAGGAGATGAATCGATTGATTTTCTCTCAGCCGGATTTTTCGGTCAAACCAACTGGTGCTGTAATGCGGGAAAACAACCTGTTTGCATGTTTCAGCGGACTTCGTGTCCTGCTTGACAGGAAAACCAGTTCGCTGCCTAAAATTTCACAGCTGAAGGGTTTGCTTCCGGATAATTTCAAGCCGTTTGAACTGGCGCATACGGATGATCAGGTCATTTTCACATTTCATCCGGCAGAAGCTATGGAAATTGAAGAAAACGACGAACTGGCCTACTTCAGCATCAATATCTTCCGAAGCCTGCCTTTTGAAACAGCAGCGCTGATTACAACCAGCTGGCATTTGTGGAGCTGGTATCAGAATCACCGTTTCTGCGGCAGATGCGGAAAGCTGCTCGCCCCTGATCCCAATGAACGTGCGCTTCGCTGCGGCACGTGCGGCCATCTGCAGTTTCCGACTATTTCTCCGGCAGTAATCACAGCCATTACCTGCGGCGACAGAATTCTGCTTGCCAGAAATGCCAACAGTCCCTTTGCCAACTATGCGCTTGTGGCGGGATATGTGGAGGTAGGTGAGACACTGGAGCATGCGGTCTGCCGGGAAGCGCTGGAGGAAGTAGGCGTTCATGTGAAGAATCTGCACTATCTCGGTGATCAGCCGTGGGGTATCAGCGGGTCGCATATGTTTGCCTTTCATGCCGAGGCGGATGACAGGGAGCCGCTGAAGATTCAAAAGTCTGAACTGAGCGATGCAAAATGGTTTGACCGAAGTGAAATCGAAGAACGGGGCCATGCGGTAAGCATCGCATTTGAACTGATCGAACGTTTTCGAAAAGGAACACTGTAAGAATACAAAGGAGGACACATCATGCGCATTCTGATGCTTGGCAACAGCTTTACCTACTACAACGACATGCCCCGGATTCTTGCGGCTATGCTTGGAGAGAAAGTCGTCTCCTTCACGCGCGGCGGCGCATATCTTTCGGCGCATCTTGATCCTGCGGACGAAATGTACGAGCCCACGCACAAGGCTCTTTCGGACGAAAAGTGGGATTATGTGATTCTGCAGGAGCAGAGCAATGCGCCCATGACCAAGCGCGACGCTTTCCAGCAGAGTGCGAAGGAACTTTGCGATCTGATCCGTCAGAATGGAGCCAAGCCTCTGTTTTACGCAACCTGGGCCTACAAGGATGGAACCGAAAAGCTCGCTGGTATGGGCAGGAGCTATGATGAAATGATTGAGGCGCTATACGACAGTTATCATGCTGCAGCCGAGGCCAATGATGCGCTGATTGCAGATGTTGGTCTGGCCTTCCGCGATGTGCGCGAGATCGTTGAACTCTACTGCGAGGACGCCTTCCATCCATCTCCTGCGGGTTCGGTTCTGGCAGCGGCGACCATCGCTGCGGTTATTCGCAAGGACGCACAATAAAGGAGAAACAGTATGGCGGTGGATTTTCGTTCCGCACGATTCTGGGCCAAAGAAATGATTGAAAACGCCATGTTTGACGGCGCATGTGCTGTGGATGCAACCATGGGAAATGGTCATGATACGCAGTGGCTGTGCGAACTGGCAGGAGAAAACGGCAAAGTTTATGCCTTTGACGTTCAGGCGGAGGCAGTGGAACGCACGAGACAGCGTCTTGAAGATGCAGGCATAGGGGAAAGAGCAGAGCTTTTCTGCATCGGTCATGAGCATATGGCCGAAAAGGTTTCACAGCCTGCCGATGCGATTGTTTTTAACCTTGGCTGGCTGCCCGGAACCGAGCATGGTGTGACAACCCGCGTGGAAACTACGCTTCAGGCGGTCAATGCGGCGCTGGAAGTTCTCAAGGAAGATGGACTGATGACCATATGCATCTATCCCGGCCACGAAGAGGGTACGAGAGAGTTGCATGCGCTGCTGGACTGGGCCTCCAAATTGGATGATAAGCGCTATGATGCGCTTCTGAAAGCCTATGTAAACCAGCCCAACGATCCGCCGCAAATGCTGGCAATTCGGAAGAAAAAAACGAAAAAGCGTTTGTAAAGGAATCCAATATGGAAACAGTGAAGATCATTCTGGATACGGACATGGGAGGCGACTGCGATGACGCAGGTGCGCTTGCCATGCTTCATGCGCTGGCAGATCATCGGGAATGTGAAATTCTGGCTGTGACCCATTGCTGCCGCGGCAGACAGTACGGCGCATGCATCGAAGCCATCAACCGTTATTACGGCAGAAGTGGAATTCCTGTCGGTGTGTTTGCGGATGATTCATCAGCCTCCTGCGGCAACGACGTGTATGCATCCGCGATTGCCAGCCGTTTCCCTTCTGATACTGAGTATCCGGATTCGCTTGCGCTTCTTCGAAAAACGCTTGCCAGTGCGGAGGATGAATCGGTGACGCTGGCTGTGATCGGTTCCATGTATACCATGCGCAGGCTTCTGGAGAGCGGGGCAGACGATATATGCAGCATGAATGGAAAAGAGCTGATCCTTCGCAAGATCAGGCGTGCAGTCGTCATGGGCGGCCGCTTCCATGCCCGCTGGCCTGAACCCATCGTTTTTCCTGATGGATATGTTGTGGATACGGAGTTCAATATCCGGGATGATATTTCATCCGCCCGGATTGTCTGCGATGAATGGCCGGGCGAGATGATCATGTGCAGCTACGAAATCGGCTATCCGATTGTTACAGCGCAGGCGTTTCAGCAGCTTGCGGCGGAGGATAATCCTGCTGCGATGTGTTACCGGCTTTGGCACCGGAATGATCACGGCTGCGGACGTGAAAGCTGGGATCCAGCTACGGTTCTGTATGCAGTCAGACCTGACGAGGGAATCTGGAAGACACATCCGTACGGAAAAATCGATGTGGACGAAAAGGGAATTACCACATGGCGTGAAGCACCGGGAAGACAGTCTTTTCTGGAGGGAAATCTGTCCGGAGAAGAAGTGCGCGCAATGATAGACGGCCTGATGAACGAAAAAATGTAAGCGGTTTCGTCTATACTTTGCCATGAAGTTATGGTATCATAAGCGTATCAAGTATCTCATACATCAGGGAGGAACTGAACAATGAATCTGCCCAATTACTATGAGGACATTCATCATCTCCACGTGAACACCCTGCCCAATCGTGCTTATTATATTCCCTATACCCAGAAGGAAACTGCGCTGAAGGCGGAGAGGAATCTGTCTGACCGCATGCTCCTTCTCAGCGGCGAATGGAAGTTCGGCTATTACAAGAGCGTGCTGGATCTGCCGGAAGATTTCTTTGCTGCAGGCGCAACGCCTGATGTCATCCCCGTGCCGTCCGTATGGCAGACTCAGGGCTATGACATGCATCAGTATACCAATACCTGCTATCCGATTCCCTTTGATCCGCCCTATGTTCCGGTGGACAATCCCTGCGGTTTGTATACCCGCACTTTCAGCTGGCACAAGGCTGACTGCACCACGCTGTGCTTTGAGGGCGTTGATTCCTGCTTCTACGTATGGATCAATGGTCAGTTTGTCGGCTTCAGCCAGATTTCCCATTCCACGTCCGAGTTCGATGTATCCGCTTTTGTGAAAGAAGGCGAAAACAGCATCACCGTGCTGGTTCTCAAGTGGTGCGTCGGCACCTACTTTGAGGATCAGGACAAGTTCCGCATGTCCGGCATCTTCCGTGACGTCTATCTGCTCGAACGCAGCGCCGAACATCTGCGCGATTATTTTGTGCATGCCGAGCTTTGCGGCGAAGGCGGCAAGGTGCGCGTGGAACTGGAAACCGTCGGCGCGCCTGTGACTGAATACCAGTTCCTGGACGCTGAAGGCAATCAGCTGCTCTACGGCACCGCTGACGACGAAATCCTGTTCGATCTGGAAAAGGTGACGCAGTGGAATGCAGAAAATCCGTATCTGTATACGCTGATCCTGCACTGCGGCGGCGAATGGATTGTGGACCGTGTAGGCTTCCGAGAGATCTGCATTGAGAACGGCGTGGTCAAAATCAATGGTCAGGCCGTCAAGTTCAAGGGCGTCAACCGTCATGACAGCGACCCTGTGTTGGGCTATGCCGTGGGTATGGAAGAGATGAAGCGCGACCTTCGAATCATGAAGGAACACAACGTCAATGCCATCCGCACCAGCCATTATCCCAATGCACCGGAGTTTCTGCGCATGTGCGATGAGTACGGCTTCTACATCATCGACGAATCCGACATTGAGTGCCACGGCGTCGTGAACATCAACGGTGCGCATCAGGCCAACTACGATCTGCTCGCCATGGATCCGGTTTATGAAGAGATTATCGTTGATCGTGTGCAGCACTGCGTAACCCGTGACAAGAACCGTCCCAGCGTTGTGATCTGGTCCATGGGCAACGAGTCCGGCATGGGTATTAACTTTGACAAGGCACTGGCCTGGACCAAGAAATACGATCCTTCCCGACTGACTCACTACGAGCGCGCCTTCTGTCCGCCGGAGGGCCAGGAGATCAACAAGACGGATCTGGATCTGTACAGCCGCATGTATCCCAGCATTCAGGAGATCGACCGTTATTTCGAAGAGAAGACCATCGACAAGCCCTATGTTCTCTGCGAATACTGTCATGCCATGGGCAACGGCCCCGGAGATCTGGAGGACTATTTTGACTGCTTCCACCGCCATGACGGCCACTGCGGCGGGTTCATCTGGGAGTGGTGCGATCACGCCATCTACATGGGCCGTACGACTGATGGCCGCAAGAAGTACTTCTACGGCGGCGATTTCGGCGAGTTCCCGCACGACGGCAACTTCTGCATGGATGGTCTGGTCTATCCCGACCGCAGGCCTCACACCGGTCTGATCGAGTACAAGAACGTTCTGCGTCCTGCGCGCGTGGTTGCTTCCGATGTGAAGAAGGGTTTGGTCACCTTGTGGAATACCCTTGATTTCACCAGCCTGAAGGATGCCATCCGCATGACCTATACCGTGCGTCAGAACGGCAAGGACGTCTACACCGCTGATGTTCCTGCAGAGCTTCTGCAGATTGCTCCTCACGAGAAGAAGGAAATCGCACTTGCACTTCCCGAAGGTCTGGAAGGCGACTATGCGATTCACTTCTGCGAATATCAGCTGAACGATGCAAAGCTCACGCCTGCGGGTCATCCGGTAGGTGAGGACGAGGCGGGATATCAGACCTATCAGGCTGATGTTGCTCTGCCCGCCGTCGCGGCTGCTGCTGAAGTGAGTGAGAATAATCGCCAGCTGGTAATCAGCGGCGATGGCTTCCGCTATGTCTATAACAAGACCACTGCATGCTTTGATGAGCTGGTTTACCACAACTGCAAGCTGCTCGACAAGCCCGTGGAGATGAACATCTGGCGCGCGCCTACTGACAACGACCGCAACATCCGCAATATTTGGGAATCCATGTGCTACGACAGGGCTACCTCCCGCGGCTACGGCACTCAGGTGGAAAAGACTGAAGCCGGTGTGAAGATCACCACAGACTTCTCTATCTGCGCTGTATATGCGGCTGTGTCTGTGCGCGGTACCGCCGTGTGGACCATCGGCAGCGACGGCAAGGTCGACGTAAAGATGGATGTGAAGTGCCGCGAGGAATCTCCGATTCTGCCGCGCTTCGGCCTGCGTATGTTCCTGCCCAAGGCAATGCAGGAAGTTGAGTACTTCGGCTTTGGTCCTTATGAGAGCTATCTTGACAAGCGCCGCTCCAGCTTCCGCCATCTGTATCAGAACACCGTTGCCGCCATGCACGAGGACTACCTCAAACCTCAGGAGAACGGCAGCCATTACGACTGCTCCTACCTCAAGGTTGAGGATGCCAGCTGCGGCCTGTGCATAACCGGCGAAAGCTTCTGCTTCAATGCTTCCGAATACACGCAGGAAGAACTCACCCGGAAGATGCACAATTTTGAACTGGACAAGTCCGGCCATACCGTGCTGTGCGTGGACGCCCATCAGAGCGGCATCGGCTCCAACAGCTGCGGTCCGAAGCTGGATGAAAAGTATGCAGTACCGAAGAATTTCACCTTTGCCTGCACCTTTATCCCTGTTGTAAAGTAAGTATTCAGACAGAATCCCAGAGAGCTCCTGTGAAAACGGGCGCTCTCTGGGATTATTCAAAAGGAGAAACGATCAATATGCGTTACTCAGATTATGTGGATCCCTATATCGGATCGATCGGTCATCTGCTTACATCCACCCAGCCGCTGGTACATCTTCCTCACTGCATGGCGCAGATCCGTCCGGTGCTGGACGAAAGCATCATGGACAAATACCTTGCGCCGGTGATTTATGGTTTTCCGATGAACAAGGGAACGGTCATGCCCGACGTGGGTGAGAACCCGGTATTTCAGTCCATGTACGATCATGATTTCGAATGCGTAAAATGCTACCGGGGGAGCGTGCTTCTGGAAGACAGCGGGATTGCTGCTGAATATACCGTTACCGAACACTGTGCTGTCTACCGCTTTGCCTATCCAGCTGGAAAGGCGGCGCAGCTGCGTTTTGCACTCTCGGGCGAGGGCAGGCTTACATTTGAAGATGGCTTGGTCAAGGGCGAAGAAACATGGCGCGAAGTTCCCTGCTGCTTTGCCGCTGTGCTATCTCACAAGCCTGAAAGCTGCAAAGCAGAGGGGAATGCGCTGCTGATGACCTTCGAACCTGGAATCACGCTGGTCGTCAAGGCAGGTTTTTCCTATATTGATGCAGAGCAGGCTGCGGTCAATCTGCAGAAAGAAGCTCTTTCGCTCAGCTTTGACGAAGTCGCTGAAAGAGCTCAGGAAATCTGGGACAAAACTCTGGGACGGATCGAGGTTGAAGGCGGAACGGAGCAGCAGAAGCGCGTATTCTATACGTCACTGTACCGCGTACATCAGCGCATGATCAATATTTCCGAATATGGCCGTTACTTCAGCGCCTACGATCATCAGGTTCATGAAGACGAAACAGACTTCTACACCAACGACGGTCTATGGGATACCTATCGCGATGCTCATCCGCTGCAGCTGCTTCTGGAGCCTGAACGTCAGACGGACATCATCAAGTCCTATCTGCGTATGTATAAGCAGAGCGGCTGGATGCCGTCCTTCCCGCATCTGGAAGGCAGCTATCCTGTGATGATTGGCAAACATGCTACTGCCATGATCACCGACGCCTACATGAAGGGCGTACGCGATTTTGACGCCGAACTTGCTTGGGAGGCCATGGTCAAGAATGAAGAGGAAGCCACGAAGCTTCCCTGGTCGTTTGGCGCAATCAACGAGTTTGACAAGTGTTATTTCGAAAAAGGATTCTTCCCGGCGCTGCCCGAGGGCGAGAAAGAATGGCTTGAGGATGCCCATGCGTTTGAACGAAGGCAGTGCGTGTCTGTTACACTGGAAACAGCTTACGATGAATGGTGTCTGTCTCAGCTGAGCAAGGAACTGGGCAAAGACGAGGCTGCGGCACTTTATGAGAAGCGTTCCGGGAACTATCGGAACCTGTACAATGCAGAAACCGGCTTTATGTCGCCGAAACTGGCGGATGGTTCCTGGGTCAAGGATTTCGATCCCAAACTCTCCGGCGGGCAGGGCGGACGCGCCTACTTTGCCGAATGCAACAGCTGGACGTACACCCTGCATGTCCAGCATGATGTGGAAGGTCTTGCACAGCTGATGGGTGGCTGGCCTGCGCTTGAGAAATACCTCGACCGCATGTTCGTGGAACAGTATGGCCAGAGCAAATACAGCTTCCTTGGCCAGTTCCCGGACGAGACGGGTCTAATCGGTCAGTTCTGCATGGGCAACGAACCTTCGTTCCACATTCCTTATCTGTACAACTATTCAGGTCAGCCTTGGAAGGCTCAGCGCAAGCTGCGTGAGATCATGCGCCTGTGGTTCAACGACACGCAGTTTGGAATCTGCGGAGACGAGGACGGCGGCGCGATGTGCGCGTGGTATGTGTTCTCAGCCATGGGATTTTATCCGGTATGTCCCGGCAAGCCTGAGTACGAAATCGGCAGCCCTGTATTCAGCAAGGTGCGCATCCATCTGAATAACGGCAATGTTTTCACCGTCAGCGCTGATGGAAATACGGATAAGACCAAGTACATTCAGTCCGCCACGCTGAATGGACAGGCGTATGATACCACGAGACTTACTCATCAGGACATTCTTGCCGGCGGTGAATTGGTGCTCAGAATGGGTGAGAGACCGAACCGGGAATGGGCTGCTAGAGGATAATACGAGAATGCAAAAAGCTGCACGTTGGGTGCAGCTTTTTGTGTGGAGAAATGTTGGTGTGTGGGTTCTGATTTGATGACAAAACGAAGTGTAATGGAAAAGATGGATGTATTTCTTTGAATTGTGGTCAAAATTGTGGTCATTTCATTTACATCGTTTACAAAAGTGATTTCCTTTATACCACAATCCTGCAAAAAACCCCCGTAAACACGAAAAAAGACTTGCATTTCTGCAAGTCTTTGTGGTGGAGCATACCGGATTCGAACCGGTGACCTCTACAATGCGAATCGACCCTGGAGGCCCCTGCGGGGCATCCGGGTCGTGGGGGGACGAAGATTTCCTTCATTATATACCATGAAATTCGTCTCCGGCATTGATTCGCAATTGACAGTGTCGCAAAACCGTTTGTGACACCAAAAGGGGTCAAAATTGGGGTCAAATTTCAAAGCCTAAAATCAAGATCGAACGGATGTAAACGAAAGCCCTGTTTATTCCTTTTACTCGTATCGTTTCGTAACCTTTTCCAAGGCTTTTTTCATACCTTCTTTTACACGTTCAGGGCCGACAATCGTAACGTAATTCCCCAGGCCAAAGATCCATCCATAGAATTGGTCACTGACGGCGACGGGGACGGTGATTTGGAAATGCTCCTTATCCACGACGGTGGTCACGACGTCACGGCCAAATCTGTCCATCACAACACCCATCATACGATTCTGGAAACGCATAGTTACATTCTGGATCTTGCCGCCATACATGGAGAACGTATATTTAGAATAAGCGGACATGTCCACCTTTTCAAATTCTTCTTTGCCTTGTTGTTGTGATGGGCGATGGTTCATCGCGCGCGATGAACCATCAAGCCCCTGCTGCCTTGTCGCCCTGAAGGGCGACGGCAGCGTAACCAATAGCAGAAAGGAAGTGGAGCAAGATGTCCAGCGTTGGCATCCGAATTCCATCCGAAGATAAACAGCAGCTTGCGGCCATTGCCGCAAAGGATGATTTGACTATTTCGCAAATCATCCGCAAACTCATTAAGAAATATCTATAGGAGCGTGAACACACTCATGAACGTCAATAAATGTAATGCTGCCGTCAAGCGCCATGCCATGCGCATGAAGGGCGCAATGACCAGCGACAATCCCTATCATAATCAGCACATCGAGGATTTCTGCGATTATGCTGACGCCATCGCGAAAGAAGAAGCCCAGGAAGTGCGGGAAGAGGTTCCCGGTATCGTCCAATAGGCAGTTCAACAGGAGATGGCAAGCAGGAAAATAAAGGTCGAAGTGGACAAAGAATCCGCAAGAAAGGCAAAAGCGGTCTTTGACGATTTCGCAAAGAGCTTGCGGAACCTGTTCAAATGACCGTCTTTTGAAATCGAAAAACGACTTGGCAGGGATTCAGACCAGGCAGGGGCGGTATGGAAGTGCGGAAAATATTTTTTCCTGAATCCCAGCCCGGTATACCCTGCGGCCCAGGCGATCCCTGGCACGGTTACGAAGCAATCCGAAGCCGTGCCGCTTTTTTCGTTTATGCTTAAATGCCTTATTCTTCGTCGGGGATGTATTCCATCAGATCGGCAGGCTGACAATTCAACACAGCGCAAATCTTGTTCAGGGCCTCAACAGGCAAATGCTTAACAGCACCCGTGCAAATTGCAGAGACGGTCGGGGGACGGATTCCGGTCTTTTCCGCAAGTTCTTTTTGCGTCATTTCATTGATTGCAAGCATCACTTTAACCTTAAACTTAATCATGTTTCGTCACCTCTCTCCTGGAGATTGTAACACGAAATGCGGACTATTTCAATACGAACGCAGAAAAATAATTCAAATTTTCGTAGTGATTCTACGAATTTGGTATTGACAGACTACGAATTTCGTAGTATAATAGGTAATGTAAAGAGGAGCTGACAAGCTCCCAAACAAAAGGAGGCAAACACCATGGCAACCAACGAAATCATCAGCAAGCTGAACGAACTGTCCGAACTGCGCAAGATGGCCGAAGACCTGAACGCCGAAATCGAAGCCATACAGGAGGCAATCAAAGCCCACATGACCGAAGCCGACGCGGACACCCTGACCGCAGGACAGTACAAAGTCACCTGGAAGCCCGTCACTTCTACCCGGATCGACACCACGGCGCTCCGCAAAGACCTTCCCGAAATCTGGCAAGAGTACGGCAAGACTACCACCACGCGCCGCTTCTCCATCGCCCTGGCAAACTAAAAGCCGGAACACCTACCACAGCATTCCGGCGAATGCCCCGACAGTAACTTACCACAGAAACCGGGGAGCAAGGATATTCTACCACACTTCCTTGCTCCCCCGCAAGCAAAGGAGCAAAGAATTATGGATATTTACGCAGAAGTCACCGCCCGCATTATCGACCAGATGGAAAACGGCGTCATCCCGTGGGAAAAGCCCTGGATTTCCTGCGGCAAGGCCATCAGCCACGCAACCGGCAAGGCTTACAGCCTCCTGAATCAGATGCTCTTGGGCCGCCCCGGCGAATATATCACCTTCAAGCAGTGCCAGGAGGCAGGCGGCAAGGTGAAGAAGGGCGAAAAGGCAAGCATGGTTGTCTTCTGGAAGTGGATCGAACAGGAAGACGAAGAAACCGGCGAAAAGAAGGAAATCCCCTTTCTGCGATATTACAACGTGTTCCACATCGACCAATGCGAAGGCGTCACCGCAAAGCACACCACCGAAACCGCCTTCCCTGACGGCGCTGAAACCCTGGAAGCGGCCCAGGAAATCATATATAATTACCTCTCCCGTGAAGGCGTCAAGCTCTCCCACAGCGAAGGCGACAGGGCCTTCTACCGTCCGGCAACTGATGAAGTTGTCCTCCCGATCCGCAAGCAATTCGTCTCCACCGCCGAATATTACAGCACAGTCTTCCATGAGCTGACCCACAGCACCGGCCACGCCAAGCGTCTGAACCGTCTGAACCGCGCCGCTTTCTTCGGCACAGAGGATTACAGCAAGGAAGAGCTGGTCGCAGAGATCGGCGCGGCAACACTGGTCAATCATGTGGGCCTTGAAACTTCTCACAGCCTCCGCAATAATGCGGCCTATATCCAGAACTGGCTGCAAGTGCTGAAGGATGACAAGCGCTTCATTGTCAGCGCCGCAGGGAAAGCCGAAAAGGCTATGAATCTGATCCTGGGAACGGCGGTTTAACCGCCTCCCCATATGGAGGGAAATGCGATGAAGGGAAGTTATCTCTGGAATACCGGCAACAGCATCACCGACTTGCGGCTGATCGTCGAAGGGGCTGTCACCCTGTTTGAAGAAGACGCCAGCAGCATCGGCAAGCATATGATGGACACCGGGGAGCTGATTGCCGCAGCCGCCTTTGATACGATTGGCGCGGCGCTGTACAGCATGCGGACACACATCCGCGAAATGCAGGAGGCACACACACAGGAAGTTGTGCGGTCTGTTGCCGAAGAAATCGCGGAAACAAAAACAAATGCTTTCGCTGACAGTCCGCAAGCACCTGAAAACCGCTGAAAAAGCGTAAAAAGTGTAAACGGTATACGTAAAAGAAAAAAATCACCCTTTTGCTTACAGGAGGCAAATCATGAGCAAGGTTTACGGATATGCCAGATGCAGTCTGGCAGAGGAAAAAGGTCAAGACCTGAACAGACAGGTCAGGGAGTTAAAGGCCGCAGGTGCAGAAGAAATCATAACGGAGCGTGAACACGGTGACGCCAAGGTGAAACAGAATCTTGATCTGCTCTTGGAGGTTGCAGAAGCCGGAAGCACCCTCATATGCACCGAAGTATCGCGACTGAGCCGCAGCACCCAACAGCTCTGTGAGATTGTGAACATCATCAAGAGCAAGCGGATGAAGCTGCAAATCCTCGGCAGCATCACTATCGACTGCCGGAATGGCGACACAGATCCCATGAGCCAAGCGTTTATCCAGATGTCGGCAGTTTTCGCAGAACTGGAACTGTCGATTATCAGGGCCAGGGTGAAGTCCGGCATGGAAAACGCCAAGGAGAAGGGCAAGCGGATCGGAAGGCCGCAGACAACCAAGGATGACATTCCACCGCTTTTCTATAAGCACTATCCGGCGTTCGCCTCGGGCCAGATGAACGTGAGTGAATTTACCCGCATATGCGGCCTATCCCGGCCAACGGTTTATAAGTATCTGAAACTGGTAGGATAAAGCAAGGCCCCTGCGCGATAGAGAATCGCAGGGGCCTTGTTTTCATTCAATCATGTTTTGCACATTGCTGATGAAACAAGAGGCTTAATAGTATTGTTCAATGTATCCGTATGCCTTATCAAAGAGTTCCTTATCTTTGATTTACCTGCAATGAAATCATCAATCAGTTCTGCATCCAGTTCCAGAATATCTTCTGGTGCGGTTTCTTCTACATCACTGACGGAGATATTTTCGTGAACCAGTTCCATTGTCTTAGCACCAACGGATCCTTGTCAAGAATCCTGTGACACGAATCATTCTTCCCAAGCTGGAACAAGAGGAAATCCGAATCTTCACTTTGGAGGAGCAGAAAGCCTTTATCGAAGCGCTGCCGGATAACACCTCTGGAAGAGCTTTGTATTTCATCTTGGGAACCGGCTTGCGGCTTGCAGAACTGACAGGACTGAGATGGTCGGACATTCATGAGAATGAATTCCACATCAGCCAGACGATTCGTCGTAATCGCAATTTCAATGAGAACGATCCGCGCAGAACTTCCTTGCAGACAAGCAGCCCCAAGACGAAGGCCGGAAGAAGAACCATCCCTCTGCCACCAAAGCTGAAAGAGGTTCTTGCAGTTCAGCGTCAGCAGCAACTTATCTCTCGATTAGCTGCCGGATCCAAGTGGCATGACCTGGATCTGGTCTTCACAACAGAGGTTGGAACTCCATATGAAGGCCGCAACCTGACCAGAACCCTCCACCGAACACTGCGCTCTCTTGGCTTTGAAACGATGGGGGTTCATGCCCTCAGACATACCTTTGCCACCAGGGCAGTAGAATCCGGCATCGACATCAGAACCGTTTCAGAGATCCTCGGTCATGCCAACATTTCGCTTACACTGCAGCTGTATGCTCATTCCACCACGCAGAGTAAACGAAATGCTATGGAATCTCTGGAAATTTTCCTCTAAGAGAAAATATTCGTTGGGGTCAAAATTGGGGTCAAAACCTTTACACCTTTAACATTTCTGCATTACTTTTACAATGAACTTGCAGAAATAGGTGGATAAAACAAAAAATCCTGCATCGAAATGCAGGATTTGTGGTGGAGCATACCGGATTCGAACCGGTGACCTCTACAATGCGAATGTAGCGCGCTACCAACTGTGCTAATGCCCCGAATTTATTTGGAAAAGCATTCGTTGGTGGGGATGAGGTAGGAGTACCTCGTTCTACCAACTGTGCTAATGCCCCATATGACGTTGGAAAAACCAACAAACGGAATTATAGCAGACTCATTTCGAAATTGCAATACCTCATTTTGAAATTTTGGATTTTTTCTTTCTGAGTCGGTCAGGTACATTTTTTTGATCCCCGGCTGGTGGTAAATCAGGCTTTTTTTATCTGAAAGCTTGCAAGCGAAAGTCTCGCATGATATCATAAATATGTATGTGCGTATGCACAACTTGAAGGAGGAAGTATGACCTACGATTTTGACGCGCTGCTGAAAAACGTGGAAAAACCCGCACGTTATACGGGCAGCGAAATGAATGCAGAAGTCAAGCCGATTGAGTCGGCTGAAGTCAGCTTTGCATTCTGTTTTCCGGATACATATGAGGTGGCCATGAGCCATCTGGGAATGAAGATTCTCTATGGCATTCTTAACGATCTGCCGTATGCCGTGTGCGAGCGCGTATGCATGCCCTGGGTGGATATGCTTGCAGAACTGAAGGCGAAGAACATGCCGCTGTGTTCTCTGGAGAGCCGTACGCCGCTTCATCGGTTTGATATTGTCGGATTCACGCTGCAGTACGAGATGAGCTATACCAATATTTTGGAAATGCTCCATCTGGGCGGAATTCCTGTGAAGTCGGCTGAACGCAGTGAGACGGATCCCATCGTTGTGGCCGGCGGCCCCTGCGCATTTAATCCGGAACCGCTTCATCAGTTTATTGATGCTTTCATGATCGGCGACGGCGAGGAAGTCATTATCCAGCTGACCGATATCATCAACGACTGCCGCAAGAGAGGCATTTCCCGCCGAGATTGTCTGAAGCGTCTGGCGGGACTGCGCGGTGTATATGTGCCCTGCTTCTACCGGGATGAGTACAATGCCGACGGCACGCTCAAACGCATCCGTCCTACCGAGGAAGGCGTGCCCGAGCGAGTGCTGAAGTGCATCATCACGGATTTCGAAAATGCTTACGTTCCAACCAAGCCTCCGGTTCCGTATGTGCAGGTGGTTTTCGACCGCATCATGCTGGAAATCATGCGCGGCTGTACGCGCGGCTGCCGCTTCTGTCAGGCAGGTATGCTGTATCGCCCGGTGCGCGAGCGCAGCGTGGACAAGCTGGTTGAGGTCGCCAAGAAATCTGTTGAAAACACCGGCTATGAGGAAATTTCTCTTTCGTCCCTGTCGTCCAGCGACTATTCCTGCATTTCTGAGCTGGCTCAGAGGCTGTCGGATGAACTCAAAGACAAGCGTGTGTCGCTTTCTCTGCCCAGTCTTCGCGTGGACAAGTTCGTTCAGGATACCCTGACCCACACGCAGAAGGTGAAGAAGAGCAGCCTGACCTTTGCACCCGAGGCCGGTACGCAGCGTCTGCGCGACGTCATCAATAAGAATGTAACCGAAGAGGATCTGTCCAACACGCTGACCAACGCATTTTCCAATGGATGGAATGCGGTTAAGCTCTATTTCATGACAGGTCTTCCCACTGAAACAGACGAGGATCTTCTGGGAATTGCCGAGATGGCGCGTTTGGCGGCACGTGCATATTACAGCGTGCCCAAGCAGGAGCGCGTCAAGGGGCTGCGCATCACCTGCAGCGCGTCTGTGTTTGTGCCCAAGCCTTTCACTCCCTTCCAGTGGTGTGCGCAGGACAGGCCTGAAACCGTGCAGCGCAAGCAGCAGCTGGTGCGCACAGAGTTCCGTCAGCTCAAGTCCGCGGCATTCCACTATCATGATTCCGGCGTCAGCCAGATGGAAGCCTGCTTTGCGGTTGGCGACCGCAGGCTTTCCGATGTGCTCTACCGCGCATGGGAGCTTGGCTGCCTTCTGGATGGATGGACGGAGCAGTTCCATTATGATCTGTGGACGCAGGCCTTTGATGACTGCGGGCTCCAGATTGATTTCTACGCCCACCGCGAACGCGGACTGGACGAGGTGCTTCCGTGGGATCACATCGACGCGGGTATCAGCAAGGCATTCCTGCGCCGCGAATATGAAAAAGCCATCCGCGCCGAAACCACGCGCGACTGCCGCGAGGGCTGCAACGGCTGCGGCCTGCAGAAGCTCAGGGGGGTGTGCAGCGCATGCGAATGATGGTTGTCTTTGAAAAAGGCGCTGAGCTGCGCTACATCGGCCATCTGGATCTGATGCGCACCATGCAGCGCGCCCTGAGGCGCAGCTTGCTTCCCATCAAGTATTCAAACGGTTTCAATCCGCATATCCGGCTGAGCTTTGCCGTGCCGCTGAGCGTAGGCGTCATCGGTCTGCGTGAGCTGATGGAGGTTCCGCTGGAGGATGGCGTTACAGAGGAACAGTTCAAGAATACCATGAATGATGTGCTGCCTGCCTGTGTGCGTATCCGTCACTGCCGTGCCGTGGGGGATAGCTTTCCTGCGCTGATGTCACTGGTGGCAGGCGCGAGCTACCGCATTACCTTCGCAAAGACGGAGGAAAGCGCCAAAGCCGCAGCAAATTTTGACGAGTTCATGGCGCTGAAAGAGTATGTCACTCAGCGTCGTACCAAGAGCGGAGAAAATCCCTGCGATATCCGTCCGTTTGTGCTGGAAGGCTCCTGCACTGAGACGGAGAATGGCTATACCATCGAGCTCAAGACCGCTGCGCTCAAGGCCGGTATGCTCAAGCCTGCGCTCTGGCTGGATTCGCTGTGCGAGTTTGCCGGATGCGGCGACTTCCAGAGCCTGATTTACCGCACAGCCATTCTTGCCAAGTCCGGGGACGGTTCTCTGGTACCCATGGAGGCGCTCTGACGATGGGCAATCCCTATCAGCTGGTGATTTGTCAGGATGGAGAAACCCGGAAAATTGCGCTGATGGAAGGCGCAAAGCTTCTGGAATACCATCTGGAAAACAGCGAAAGCATCGTCGGTTCCATCATTGCCGGGCGTGTTGAACGCGTGCTGCCGGATATCAAAGCTGCCTTTGTCCGAATCGGACAGCCGCTCAATGGCTTTCTTCCTCTCAAGGAAGCGGAAAGCTATCATCGCACTATGGGCAATGCCTCGCTGATGAGCGGGCAGGAGATTCTGGTACAGGTGAAAAAAGCGCCCAAGGGAGGCAAAGGCGCCTTCCTTACCCGCGACATCGCTCTTCCCGGACAGTATGTGCTGCTGATGCCGTGCAACCGCTTTGTGGGCTTGAGCAAGCGCATTGAGGCTGGCGATGAGCGGGCCCGCGCCAAAGTGCTCGGTGAAACAATCTCATCCGGAAGATTTGGTGTAATTGTCAGGCATGCAGCGCTGTTCGCCGCTGAAGAAGAGGTGGCGCAGGAAGCGCAGCAGCTGTGGGAAATGTGGCAGCAGCTTTTCGAAAAAGCGCTGCATACCAAAGCACCTGCAGTTATGCACACCGAACCTTCCGTAGCAGATGTGCTCATCCGCGATTATTCGGCCCGCCATCCGATGGAGACGCTGGAGAGAACGCTTGAAGAATGGGCATTTGTCGAGAATCAGGCGAAGGCGGCGCTTGGACGCCGGGTGGATCTGCCTGACGGCGGAAGCCTTGTGATTGACGAGCGCGAGGCGCTGCAGACCATCGACGTCAACTCCGGAAGAACCGTTAAAGCGACGGATGGGGGAAACCTCGCTGTGGAGGAAAACCTTCGCGCTGTGCCGGAGATTGCCCGCCAGATCAGGCTGCGCAATCTGAGCGGAATCATCCTGATTGACTTTATCGACATGGAAAAGGACAGCGAGCGTGAGCTTGTGATGCAGGCGATGGTGGATGCGCTGTCCGATGATCGCGTCAAAAACGTGGTGCATGGCTTTACGCGACTTGGACTTCTCGAAATGACGCGGAAACGCACATCCGATTCTCTGCGCGATGCTTTGACCGTGCCCTGCACGGCCTGCCGCGAGACGGGACGTATTCTTTGACCGAAAGGATCAATACAGTGCAACACAAACCTGTTTATGTAACTGAGGCGGAGCGTCTGGAGCAGGAAAACGCTATTGAGCGGATTCTGAACATGGACAGCCGCCCCAAGAGCTTCCACATTGTTACCTACGGCTGTCAGATGAATGCGCACGACAGCGAGAAGCTGGCTGGTATGTTCCTTAAGATGGGCATGACGGAGGCGGATGACCGCCGCAATGCTGATCTGGTGATTTTCAACACCTGCTGTGTGCGCGACAATGCTGAGCGCAGGGCGCTTGGCAATGTGACGTGGCTGAAGGAACTCAAAAAGGACAAGCCGGAACTGATCATTGGCGTGTGCGGCTGCATGGTGCAACAGCCTCAGATGGCGCAGCGGATTCTGAAGCAGTACCGCTTCATTGACCTTGCATTCGGCACGCACAATCTGCACTGTCTGCCGACGCTGCTTCTCAATCTGCTGGAGAAGAAGACCCGTGTCGTCAGCATCAGCAATCAGGAGACGCTCATTGCCGAAGGCCTGCCGGTCAAGAGGCTCAGCCAGCATCACGCCTACATTACCATCATGTATGGCTGCGACAACTTTTGTTCCTACTGCATTGTGCCCTATGTGCGCGGCCGCGAGCGTTCCCGCCGGATGATCGACATCCTTCACGAGGCGGAGCAGCTGGTGGAAAGCGGCGTGCAGGAAATCATGCTGCTGGGTCAGAATGTGAACAGCTACGGAAACGGCTCCGATGGCAAGGAAACCTTCCCGGGCCTTCTGCGTGAGCTGGATCGCATGGGCGTGCCGCGCATCCGTTTCATGACGTCTCATCCCAAGGATTTGAGCGATGATCTCATCGAGGTCATGGCAAATGGCAAGCATATCTGCAACCATATGCATCTGCCCGTGCAGAGCGGCAGCGATGAAATCCTGCGTCTGATGAACCGCCGCTATACCCGCGACGATTATCTTCGCAAGGTGGAAAAGCTGCGCGCGGCCGTTCCGGGAATCGGTCTCACAACCGATCTTATTGTCAGTTTCCCGGGTGAAACGGAAGCTCAGTTTGAGGACACCTGCTCGCTGGTTCGCGAGGTCGGCTACGACGCGGCGTTTACCTTTATTTATTCGCCGCGCGAGGGTACGCAGGCTGCCCGTATGGATGGCCGCATTCCTGACGACGAATCCTCCCGCCGCATCGAAAAGCTTATCCGTGAGGTGGAAGCTTCCACTGCACGCGTGCATGAAAGCATGATCGGCAAGAAAGAACTTGTACTGGTGGAAAGCCTGTCCAAGCGCGATCCCAACAAGGTATCCGGCAAGGGCACGCGAAGCATCACCGTTACGCTCGATGGCACCTCTGATGACATCGGCAAAATCATTCCCGTTACCATTACATCTGCCGCAGTGAATACGCTTCGCGGCGAACGAAAAGAAAGGTGAGTTTAACAATGGAAAAGGTACTCAATCAGGCCGAAATGCTGGCGGAAGCCATTCTGGAAAGCGAAGAATACATCTCCATGCGTCTTGCCGAGCAGGCTGCCATGAAGGATGAAAAAGCCACTCAGCTGATCGCTGCTTACACCGAAAAGCGTCACGCCATCGAAATGCTGCTGGCGGACGCCAACATGGACCACGGCGCTCTGGCCAAGGCCGGCGAAGAACTGCAGAATGTGGAAGACGCCATCGACCAGAACGAAATTCTCAACAAGATGCGTCAGACCAACGAAGCTTTCTCTGAGATGATGAAGAAGGTCAACAGCATCATCCGCTACGTCGTTACCGGCGAGGAGGAACATGAGGAAGGCTGCAGCGGTTCCTGCTCCAGCTGCGGTGGCGGCTGCGGCCATCAGCACTAAGAAGTTTCTGGCGCGCGGATGAATTTTCCGCGCGCCATGTTGTGATACGAAAGGAGCGTACCGGATGGCGCTGACCCCGATGATGCAGCAGTATCTGCAGCTCAAAGAAAAATACAAGGGATGCATTCTCTTTTTCCGTCTCGGAGATTTTTACGAGATGTTTTTCGAGGACGCAAAGCTCGTGTCCAAAGAGCTGGAGCTGACGCTGACAGGCAAGGACTGCGGTCTGGAAGAGCGCGCGCCCATGTGCGGCGTGCCGTATCATGCTGCCTCCACCTATACGGCCAAGCTGATTGAGAAGGGTTACAAGGTTGCCATTTGCGAACAGCTGACTGATCCTGCGCTGAGCAAGGGATTGGTGGAGCGAGATGTGGTGCGCATCATTACGCCCGGAACGGTCGTTGATCCCATGCAGCTGGACGAAAAGAGCTCCAGCTATGTGCTCGCCGTCATCTTTGCCGGAAAGACTGCGCAGCTTGCCTATGCCGACGTCAGCACGGGCGAACTGGTGGTGCATCAGCTGGTGGAGGCGGAAAAGACCCTTCGTGACGAGCTTATGCGCATCCGTCCCAACGAGATTGTGACCAACGACCTTGAAAAGCTCACGCCTTTCCTCTGCGAGGATGTGAGCTGCTCAGAACTGCCGGAAGGCTGCTGCCAGAAGAAGGCTGCGGAGCAGGCTGTGATCCGTCACTTTAAGGTGCATTCGCTGTCCTCTCTCGGGCTTGATGCAAGGGACAAACGCTTCATTGCTGCCGGCGCACTTTTGTATTACCTCAGCGACACCCAGCGCAACGCGCTTTCGCATATCACGCAGATCTCCATTTATCAGGGCGCGGATACGATGTTCCTCGACCGCATGACCCGCCGTAATCTGGAACTGACGGAAAGCCTTCGCACCGGCGAGCGGCGCGGGTCGCTTCTGTGGCTTCTGGACAAGACGCACACGGCCATGGGCGCGAGGCTTCTGCGCTCCTGGGTGGAAAATCCCATGATTGATTCCAGCAGAATCCAGTCCCGTCTGGATGCAGTGGAAGCGCTGCGCGACCGCTACATGGAGGGCGAGGAAATCGGCCAGGCGCTGGAAGACGTTGCGGATATGGAACGTCTGCTTGGCAAGATCAGCTATAACAACCTCACTGCCCGCGACTGTCTGGCGCTTCTGCGCTCGCTGCGCGCTGTGAAGCCGGTCAAGGAAATGCTGGGGCAGTTTGATTCTGTTCCGGTGCAGGCGCTGGCGCATACGCTCACGCCGCTGGAAAGCCTATGCACGCTGATTGAAAATGCCATCAATCCCGATGCGCCGATCACCATGGGCGATGGAAACATCATCCGCAAAGGCTACCATGCTGAACTGGATGAATACCGCGACGCTATGGAAAACGGCAAGCAGTGGATCCTGGATATGGAAACTGCCGAGCGTCAGGAAACCGGCATCAAGAACCTCAAAATCGCCTATAACCGCGTGTTCGGCTACTATATTGAGGTGACCAAGAGCTATCTGTCCATGGTGCCTTTACGCTACACCAGAAGGCAGACGCTTGCCAATGCCGAGCGCTTTATCACGCCTGAACTGCAGGAGATCGAGCGCAAGATCACCAATGCCCAGCAGATGTCGCTGGCGCTGGAAAGCACGCTGTTTGGCGAAGTACGCGAGGCCATTGCATCCGAAATCGGAGCCATTCAGCAGAATGCGCTGGCGCTGAAAACCACAGACGCGATTCTCTCGCTTGCAACGGTTGCGCGTGAAAACAACTACGTAAAGCCTGTGCTTAACGAGACGGGTGTGCTTCGCATTGTGGAAGGCCGTCATCCCATCGTGGAACGCATGGTCAATGACGCGCCGTTTGTTCCCAATGATGTGAATATGGATACCGGCGATGACAGGATGCTGATCATCACCGGCCCGAACATGGCCGGCAAGAGCACCTACATGCGTCAGGTTGCGCTGATTACGCTTATGGCGCATATCGGCAGCTTTGTTCCTGCGCAGGAGGCGGAAATCAGCCTGTGCGACCGGATCTTCACGCGCATCGGTGCATCCGACGACCTTGCGGGCGGTCAGAGTACCTTTATGGTGGAAATGAGCGAAACCGCTGCCATCCTCAGAAGCGCCACGAGCAAATCGCTGGTCATTCTGGATGAAATCGGACGCGGTACCAGTACCTTTGACGGCCTTGCCATTGCCTGGGCAGTCGTGGAATACCTGCTGGATCCTAAAAAGATCGGCGCAAAAACGCTTTTTGCCACGCATTATCATGAGCTCAGCGAGCTCGAGGGCCGCTTCCCCGGCGTGAAGAACTATTGTATTTCCGTAATTGAACACGGAGAGGATGTCATCTTCCTTCGCAAGATCATGCCCGGCGGCGCGGACAAGAGCTACGGCGTGCATGTGGCTCGTCTGGCCGGCGTGCCTGCGCCTGTTGTGTCTCGCGCTCACGAGATTCAGGCGCGTCTGGAAGTGAGCGATATCAACCAGGAGGCGATTTCGTCCTCCATCCTTGAAAAGAAAAAGAAAGAAGCCAAACAGACCGACATGTTTCATCTGGCGCAGGACGACCTCATCGAGGAACTGCAGAATCTGGACGTGCTGTCTGTTACGCCCATGGACGCGCTCAACATCCTTTTCCGTCTGCGTGAAAAGGCGCGTCAGCTCTAAGGAGGCATTATGGCTCAGATCAGAAAGCTTTCGCAGGAGATTATCGGCCAGATCGCCGCTGGCGAAGTTGTCGAGCGGCCCGCTGCTGCTGTGAAGGAACTGGTGGAAAACAGCATCGATGCAGGCGCAAGGAACGTCACAGTAGAACTGCGCGAAGGCGGCATCAAATACCTGCGTGTCAGCGACAATGGCCGGGGTATTCCTGCCGAGCAGATCCGCATGGCGTTTGAGCGGCATGCAACCAGCAAAATCTCCGAAGCCAAAGACCTTTTCGATATCAAAACGCTGGGTTTCCGCGGCGAAGCGCTGGCATCGATTGCTGCCGTATCCCGCGTGACCTGCACCACACGCACGCAGGAGGCGGACTTCGGCACGCGTGCTGTAGTGGAAGCCGGTGAGTTTACGGATATCCGTCAGGCCGCCTCTCCGGTGGGCACCACCATTGTGGCAGAGGATTTGTTTTTCAATACGCCTGTACGTCTGAAGTTCCTCAAAAAGCCTGCTCAGGAAGCGGCGCTTGTGTCGGACTATATGCTCAGGCTGATTCTTTCGCACCCCGAAGTTGCGTTCCGCTTTGTCAGTCAGGGCAAGACGGTGTACCACAGCATGGGCGATGGAAACCCTGAGTCCGCGCTGTATGCCATCTATGGACGCGAGGCGTTCCAGCAGATGCGCAAGGTTTCCGGCCATATGAACGGCGTTGTGCTCACCGGCTATGTCGGCATGGGCGAGTTGTCGCGCGGAAACAGGCAGCATCAGTCCTTCTTTGTCAATGGACGTTATTTCCGCAGCGCTATCCTCAGCCATGCACTGGAAAGAGGCTGCGAGGGCCGGGTGATGATTGGACGTTTCCCGATGTGCGCACTGTTTCTGGAAATGCCGCGCCAGCAGGTGGACGTAAACGTACATCCCAACAAGCTGGAGGTTCGTTTCCAGAACGAAATCGCTGTTGCGGCAGCCGTTGAAACGCTGGTGCGCGAAGCAATGCAGTCCGAAAGCCTGTCTGCGCGACTGAATCAGTCTGCAAAGGCCGAAGAACCTCCACAGGAGTTCAAGCCCTCCGGTTTCACAGTGGTAGAACTGAAAACGGAAGAAGCTATACCTGTAAAGAAACCTGATGAGATTGTTCCGATCCTAACCGAGAAACACGAACCGCCTAAAGTTGAACCGGCTCCTCAGAAACCGGCGCCGGTTATTCGGCAGGAACTTCCCAAGCCTGTTCCTGCTGTTCGTCCGGAACCGCTGAAACCCGAACCTAAGCCTGTTTCGTATGCGCCCGTTCCGCCTGCCAGACCGCTTCGCATGGCAGAGCCAGTTGCTGCCTACAATCCGATGCGCACTGTGCCGCCTCCGGTTTCTGTGCCTGTTATCAAGCAGGAACCGCCAGTGACAAAAATTCAGCCCGAACCGCCTGCGCAGATGGTGCTTCAGCCGGTGGAAACCATGGAAGCACCGCTGAAAATGGTGGGCATCATGTTTGATACCTACTGGATTTTTGAGTCGGGCGACCGTGTGCTGCTGGTGGATCAGCATGCCGCACATGAGCGCATCCTGTATGACAAAATGATGGCGCGCTTTGAAGGCGAGCGGATTTCGCAGAAGCTTCTTGCGCCTCAGCTGATTCAGTTGACGCCGTATGACATGACGCTTGTGGCGGAGTTCACTCCGGTTTTGGCGGAGGCCGGATTCGAGGTTGAACCCTTTGACAATACCAGCGTCGCACTGCATGCCATTCCGACGTTCTTCGGCGTGAACGAGTCTCCCAAGGAGCTGCTTATGGAAGCGCTTGCGGAGTGGCAGGCGGGACGCGGACAGGTGACGCGCGAACGCCTGCGCAGACGTGTTGCGCAGATGGCATGCAAGCGCGCGATCAAGGGCGGCGACAAGCTGAGTGAAACCGAAATCCGAGGTTTTATGCGTGAAATGCTCAAAAGCGACGTCATGCCAACCTGTCCCCATGGCAGACCTATTGTGATTGAAATGACGCGCTATGCATTGGAAAAGCGCTTCAAGCGCGTGCAGTAAGGAGTCATATCGTGACCAAACCCTTTGTACTTGCGGTGGTTGGGGCTACAGCCAGCGGCAAGAGCGACCTTGCGCTTCAACTGGCCAGGCGTCTTGACGGCGAAATTGTTTGCATGGATTCCATGCAGATTTACCGCCGAATGGATATCGGCACTGCCAAACCTACAGCGCAGGAGCAGCAAATGGTGCCTCACCACATGCTGGACATTGTAGAACCTACGGAAAACTACGCTGTTGCGGACTATGCCCGTGATGCTGAGACAGTGATCCGCGACATTGTAAGCCGTGGAAGACTGCCTATTCTCACAGGTGGTACAGGGCTTTATTTGAAAGCGCTGATGCACGGCCTCAACCTTGGCGGTGCAGGCAGCGATGAAAAGCTCAGAGAAAAGCTCAATGCATTGGCTTTGGAAAAGAACGGCAAGGAACAGCTGCATGCCATGCTTGCCAAGGTGGATCCTGCATCGGCTCAGAAGCTGCATCCCAATGACATTCGCCGTGTGATCCGTGCCATTGAGGTGTACGAGCTGACGGGTACGCCTATCAGCCAGCAGAAACAGGAAGAGCCGGAAGGGCCGTTCCGCGTGCTGCCGCTGGCCATTGATCTGCCGCGGCCGGTTTTGTACGAGCGTCTGGAAAATCGTGTTCATATCATGATGGTGCAGGGATTGCTTTACGAGGTCGAGGCTCTTCTGGAAAGCGGAGTGACGGCGCAGATGCAGTCCATGCAGGGGATTGGCTACAAGGAGCTGATTCCGGTGGTGCAGGATGGCGCTGATTTGAAAGATGCCGTCTGGCAGATCATCTTAAACACGCGTCACTACGCAAAGCGGCAGGGAACATGGCTGCGCACGGAACCGAAAACCGTGTGGCTCCAGTCTTCAGGAGAACAAAGAATTTCCGAAGCGATGGAGAACATTGAACGATTTGAATCGAAAGGAACGATAAAACCATGAAGCAGTTGATCCGTGAAGCGGAAAAACGCTGTCAGCCGATGTTTGAGCGCATCGATGAAATTGCGCTGATCAATACGGAAAAGGTTCTTAATGCACTGCAGAATCACGGCGTTGCGGCGCGCCATTTTGCGCCTACCACTGGTTACGGTTACGACGACATCGGCCGTGATACGCTGGAGAAGATTTTTGCCGACCTGTTTGACGCCGAGGCTGCCATCGTTCGTCCGCATATTGCGTCCGGTACGCATGCGCTGTCGATGTGCCTGTTCGGCCTGCTTACACCCGGCGATGAATTGATGTATGCCTCCGGCGCACCTTATGATACGCTGGAGGATGTGATCGGCGTTCGCGGATGTCCTCCGGGATCTCTTAAGGAGATGGGCGTCAGCTACAGCGAAGTGCCCATGTCGGCGGAAGGCAAGCTGGATCTGGACGCCATCCGTGCGGCCATGAAGCCTCAGACCCGCGTTGTTGCCGTGCAGCGCAGCCGCGGCTATTCGTCCCGTCCCAGTCTGATGCCCGAAGACATCGCGCCTCTGGCGGATATGCTTCATAAGGAATTTCCGCAGGCCTGCCTGATGGTGGACAACTGCTACGGCGAGTTTGTTTGCGAGAAGGAACCTTCTCATTATGGCGCTGACGTGTGCGTTGGCAGCCTGATCAAGAATCCCGGCGGCGGACTGGCTCCTACGGGCGGCTATCTGGTTGGCCGAGAAGATCTCATCGAGCGCATCAGCTACCGCCTTACCGCGCCCGGAATCGGCCGTGAGCTTGGCAGCTATGCGGGAAGCTATCAGCCCTTCTATCAGGGGTTGTTTATGGCCCCGCACGTGGTGGCGCAGGCTGTGAAAACCGCTACGCTGGCCGCTATGGTCTGCGAAATGCTGGGCATGAAGAGCTCGCCTGCGCCCGATGCTGAGCGCACTGACATCATTCAAGCGTTGGAACTGGGTACGCCCGAGCGCCTGATTGCTTTCTGTCAGGGCATTCAGATGGCGTCTCCCATCGATAGCATGGCGCTGCCGGAACCCTGGGATATGCCCGGATACCAGCATCAGGTTATCATGGCTGCCGGTACCTTCGTCAGCGGCGCTTCCATTGAACTGAGTGCTGATGGTCCCATGCGCGAGCCGTTCTTTGCCTTCCTGCAGGGTGGACTTACCTACAGCCACGGAAAGCTTGCCATTCTCCGTACACTAGAATATATGCAGAAAAAAGGCTGCCTGTAATTGTCTGAAAAATCCCTCTCTGTGCATATGCTTTGGCACAGGGAGGGATTTTTGATGGAGAAACAAACGCAGGTCAGAAATATGAGCCTTCGGTCGAGACGGCTTGAAGCAGAATGTTCGCCAACGATGACATTACCTGTTGAAATGCCTCAGGAAGAACAGAAATGGGGCTTTCGGGTTTTTCGGGCAGACAGGCTGATTCGTAATCTGGCGGTGGTCGGCGTTTTGCTGATGACGGTTGTCGCGCTGCGAGGAAGTTCACAGCCTGAGGCACAAAGCGTTTTCAGCGCGATCCAGGAAAGCGCTGGTATGGAATGGGATGAAAGCATCGGGAAACTGAGTTTTGTCAATAGTCTCCTTCCGCAGGCACTTCAGGAAGTATGGAATCCTCAGGCAGAGGTGACAGTGTTCGCACCGCTCAGCGGAGAGATACTTCATGTATGGTCTGGAAAGGAACCTTATGTTACGATTCAAGGCAGAACCGATGAAATCCGCGCATCTGCAAATGGAGAAGTGATGAGTGTTGCTCATGGAATGGACGAGGAACGAATCATTCGTGTGCGTCATGATGACGGAACGGAAGCACTGTACGGGAATCTGGCCAGAAGCCATGTGGAGACAGGGCAGAGGGTGTATGCAGGAGATGTGATTGCAACGCTTCTGGAAAATGAGCCGCTTGTGTTTGAATTGAGAGTGGATGGAAGATCCATCGATCCCAGCGGCAGGATGATGGCCTTTGACGAATGAAGTTTCGTTTTCGGGTTCATCCGGCGGGTATGGCGCTGCTGGGAGCGGCCTTTCTCTTTTGTCCGAGCGCAGAGGTCCTGGCGGCCGTCGGATCACTGGCATGGCATGAGGGCGCACATCTGATGGCCATGTACCTCTGCGGCGTACGCGAGTGTACGGTTGAAATAACGCCTTTCGGAGGAGTGGCGGACAGCCGTGAGTTTGAAAAGCTGACGCCTCTGAAACAGGCGGTTTGCTCGGCTGCAGGCGTTGCTGCGAGCGCAGCTGCATATGCAGTTTTTCTTCCGCATGTGGTCCAAAACGTCTTTTTTCAGGCGATGGTACAGATGAACCTGTCGCTGCTGTTTGTAAACTGTCTGCCGTTCTGGCCGCTGGATGGCGCTCGGGTGATTACTGCGCTCGCGTCTCTTGCGGGAATGGAACATGCGGTCCGTAAGTTCCTTGCGCTGATGGCTCGTCTGGCGGGAATTGGATTGACTGCACTGGGACTCTATGGCGCATGGCTGGGATGGATCAATCCGTCGCTTCTGCTTTGCGGTCCGTATCTTTGTTATGCAGCTGCACAGGGAACGCTCTCTCAGCGTGTTCGCCGTGTGACTGCACTTCGGAATCATCTCGGAGAAGGTACGATGCTTCCGGTACATATGTTTGCATGCGCAAGCGGAAATGAATGCCGGGGCCTTGCGGGGATTCTGGGCAGGAACGAATGGGGAAGATATCATGTCTTGCTGGTGATTGACCCTGCATCTGGTGCCATCGTCCGGACAATAACAGAACAGGAGGCGCTGGAAGACATTGTCGGCTCCTGAAGCATAGACAAACCGTCTGGTTTATGATACAATGCAAAATGATTACGAAAGTATTACAAATCAACGAAAGGAGCCTGAGCGATGTCTGGAAATACGAAAATGTACATGTATAAAGCAGCGGCATTGCTTATGGCTTTGTCGCTGCTTTGTGCTGCTGTTCCATATTCGCTGGCTGAGAGTGTCTCAGGTGTGCAGGTGCGTTCGGCTGTGCTCCAGTCCGACACGATTACGACAGACGGCATGGTTCGGGTATATCTGGCTTCGCTGGGCAGTCCTTCGGTGCTCAATCTGCGAATCGGCGGAGGATACAGCCTTGGCGCAGCAGGTGAGTATCTGGCAGACGGCACAGCGGTTACGGTCAATTTCAGCACCTATACGGGTGAAATCACCCTGAGCTTTAATGGCAGAACGCTGAATATGGGCCGGCATGTGACGCTTCGGCGTTACAGCGCCAGCAGCAGTCACGGTATTACCATCAGTCAGTCCAAGGACAGCGCCAATCCCTATCCGGGAGATCTGGAACTGCGCGCTGTATATGGCAGCAATGGATACCAGCTGTATACCATCGTGCACGTATACATCGAAAACTATCTCTATGGCGTTTTACCTTATGAAATGGGCAACTCTTCCAGCATTGAAGCCCTCAAGGCACAGGCGGTTGCAGCACGCACCTATACCGTGCGCATGATGCAAAGCCGCGCATCCGGTATGTATGACGTAAAGGATACCACCAGCGATCAGACATACCGCGGAACGCCATCAGGAAACGCCAACTGCGTTGCGGCGATTGACGCCACCAAGGGTATCGTGCTGATGTATGGTTCCAGCTATATTACGACCTATTACTCTGCCAGCAACGGCGGACAGATCGAAATCCCGCGCACAGGAAGCTATTATTCCTATATGCAGGTCAAGGACGATCCTTTTGACTATGCCAATCCCAGCTCCACTGTCAAGCGGAAAACGGTTTATGCCAATCTGCAGAGCGCATCCAACAACGCTCAGCTGATCAGTTTGCTTCGTTCAAAGGCGATAAGTAAACTCAATCAAAGCGGTTATGCGGCTTCCATGAGCAACACAACGCTCGGAACATTGAAGAGTATCACGCCTCACACGCCCAAATATGCGTCACCCAGCCGTCTGTACACCAAGATGGATTTTCAGTTCACGGTTACGGTTGGTGGATTGACGACCAGCGTTACTGTAACATGCGATATTTTCAACGAGCTTGAAAGTATTCTTTCGCTTGGGATTCAGTCTACAGCCAACGAACTGTGGAGTGTTTCGCAGGGATCAAACAGCTTTGAGATACAGTCGCGCAGGTACGGACATGGCATGGGCATGAGCCAGCGCGGCGCTATGTACATGGCAAAGCTCGGCTATACCTATGATCAGATTCTGGGCTTCTATTTTGAAGGCTGTACCCGTGTAAAGCACAGCTTTACCCATACTTTTCTGTCGCCTTCCGGCGATGAACAGGTAAATGTTGAAAAACCGGCAGAGGATGAAATGACGAATGCATCTTCCTGCTATGGCATTGTAAAGCTCGCCGGAACAGGCGCGTCCCTTGCAATCAGGAATGCGAAGTCCTCAGCGGCTTCCGTCATTGGCAGCGCCCCCAACGGCGCCAAGGTGGATGTGCTCTCCTCGGATGGACATTGGTGTCTGATCCGTTTCGGCGAACTGCGCGGTTATGTTCCTGCCTCCTCGCTGACCATTACGGGAACACCCACAGAGGGGGACATCGGCGCTTCCTATGTTCTTGGCTTCGCACGGGTGACAGCAAGCGATTATGTCAATCTCCGTGCTGGAGAAAGCACGGGCGCACAGCTCCTTGGCACTGCGCCCGCAGGAGCGGTGCTGACGGTTTTCAGTCGCAGCGGGAACTGGGCAAAGGTGCAGTATAATGCGCTCTCGGCCTATGTGCATACCAACTATATTTCGGCCATTACCCAGACTTACCCGGACGGCAATCTGTCCTCGGGCGATGAAACGGCATTCATCCGTACAGATGACGGCGGAAATGTCAATATCCGTGCCGAAGCGTCCACTACGTCGCAGATCCTTGGCAGCCTGGCTTATGGGACGCAGGTAACCGTCCTGTCGGACGACGGTTCATGGAGCTATGTCACCACAGGCGGAATGACGGGATATGTCATGTCGGCCTATCTGCGCGATCCTGATGCAGGCAAGCAGGAACCGCCTCAGCAGGAGATGCTTCCCGAAGGTACCGTCCGCGCTGTGGTGACCACGCAGTCCGGAGGACTTAACATGAGGTCGCTTCCGCAGACGGGCAGTCAGATCCTTGCGACCATTCCTCGAAACATGGAAATCGACGTTACTGGCCGCGGAGATGCGTGGAGCTCTGTTTATTACAACGGGCTCAACGGATATGTGATGACCAGTTACCTGACCTTTGTAGGAGAGGAAACAGTTACTCCTTCCGTTCCTGAAAAGAGCGACACAGCCATTGTTGTCACACCCGGCGGAACACTGAATCTTCGCCTTTATCCGCAGACTGGAAGCGAGATCCTGCACCGGATTGCGCAGGGCGCGAAAGTGACAGTTCATGAATATGGAAATGAATGGTGCTACGTAACCTATCAGGGAATCAGCGGTTATGTAATGACGGTGTTCCTTTCCTTTGATGCGGAGGAGGAAGAAAAACCGCTTCCTGACACCGGTATGGAAACAGCCATCCATGCCGTTGTCAATACGCAGACAGGAGGACTGAATCTGCGCATGCAGCCATCCTCCGTTGGCGGTATCATTACGCAGATTCCGCAGTATGCGCGTATCGATGTTCTCGAATACGGGCAGCAGTGGAGCAGAGTACACTGGCAGGGAAATACAGGTTATGTGATGACGTCCTACCTGACTTTTGTCACGGATGAGGAGGAAAAGACTGAAATCAATCAGCCTGAAACAAAGGTTCAGAAGGCGTATGTTTCCACTGTGTCCGGGTGGCTGAACCTTCGCAGCGAACCCTCATCTCTGGCGCAGATCCTATGCAGCATTCCGCGCAATGCTTCGGTGGATGTTCTTTCGTATGGAAAGGCATGGTGCGCCATCAGGTATGGAGAGGAAACCGGATTTGTTATGACGCAGTATCTGAGTTTCGATGAGCCTGAAGAAGATCAGGTGGAAACAGCTCCGTCCTATAGTGAAAAAACACTCTGGGTCAAAACATCCTCCGGCGCGCTGAATTTGCGCAGTCAACCTGTGGGAACAGCGCAAGTACTCATTTCTGTGCCGCAATATGCAAGGCTTACCAGTTACCGCACAGAAGGCAACTGGTCATATGTCAGCTATCAGGGCGTCTACGGATATGTGATGACAAGGTATCTGGCGGAGGGAAATCCGCCTGAGAGGGTCGAAAATGCGATTGTCAACGGAATGGATGTGACCATGCATGTACCCTCGCAGGCGACGTACGCCACTTCAGTCGGCGTAACGGGCCTTGCTTTGTGGGAAAGCTGTGCAGAGAGCGGACAGGCACTCGGCTTTGTACCGCCCTATCAGCAGGTCGAAGTGATTCTTCTTGGCGATGTATGGTGCTGCGTGGAATATCAGGGCATGCAGGGATACTGCAGAACTGAATTGCTGAGTGTGATATGAGTATGATCAATGAACTTCTCAAACCGCATGAGCGGATTGACGATCTTCAGTTTAATGGACTGAGGATCATTCAGGATCCCGGGGCATTCCGTTTTGGGATGGATGCGGTGCTTCTGGCGGATTTCACCCGCGTAAGACCCCATGAGCATCTGGCAGATATGGGAACGGGTACCGGCATTCTCGCTCTTTTGCTGAGCCAGAAGCAGACGGATTGCCGGATTGAAGCTTTTGAAATTCAGGAAAACATGGCGGATATGGCCTCTCGGTCCGTAAAGCTGAACGGACTGGAAGACAGAATCTGCGTTCATGCATCCGATATGAGAAAAGCGTATGAAATCATCGGCCGAGAAAAACTGCATGCGGTGATTTGCAATCCGCCGTATGGCAAACGTGGCGGAACGCTGACCAGCGAAACCGAAGGCGTATCCATTGCACGTCACGAAGCTGACTGCACCATTGAGGACATAACATCAGCCTGTGCAGCTGTTCTCAAAAATCATGGAAGACTGAGCATGGTGTTTCCGGCTCAACGAATGCTAGAGCTTTGCGACGCCATGCGCAAAAGCCGGCTGGAACCCAAGCGCATCCGCATGGTCTGTGCGCATGCGGACGATCCGCCGTATCTGGTGATGATCGAAGCAATGAAAAATGCTAAGCCTTCTCTTTTGTGGATGCCGCCGCTGATTGTCTATCACCGCGATGGCACGGAAACGGATGAGATTGCCAGAATCTATCATCGTACATAATGGCGTTCTCTGCGCCAGAGAAACAGCAAAAGGACGGAGAAAAGAATCGTCAGAAGCTGACCTGCGTACTGCGCCAGAACTACGCCCCGAAGCCGGAGGGCTGGATCACCTGTCCACAGCCACGTAAGCCCTAGCGTGATAATCGACACAAAGCTTGAAGCATACATGGAACGCTTCTGCTGACCAAGTGCCGACAAGATACTGGCTGTCAGGTGGCTGAGCGCGAACAACAGCGTCATCGGTGCGCAGAATCTGAACAACTCTGTCAGCTCTGCAAGCCGGTAAATCCGGTTGCTCAGAAACGGAGCCAGCAGATAAACAGCGCCTGCACAAACGAGCCCCGTCGGAATCAGAGCAGAAACGCATAGCCCGAGAATTCTCCGGAGTTCTCCGGGCTTTTCTTCTGCCTTTGCCACCTTGGGGAGAGAAACCATGGAGAGTGCGCTTGTAAAAACACAGGGAAGCATCAGGATGGGCATTACCATACCGTTGAGCATGCCCAGCTGAGCGGTTGCCTCAGCTGCAGATAAGCCGCTCGACTGTAGTCTGAGCGGAATCATCACGGCAGTTATCGAACGCAGAAGCGTCTGAAGCAGTCGGCTGAGTGTTGCAGGCGCGGCTAGACGGAGAAGTTGTTCGGTTGAATGCTCCGTACAGCAATATGCTCGTTTAACAGGCGCTTTGACCGCTGAGATTACATAGATCAGCCCGATGATTTCCGCAGCCAGTGTTCCGGCTACCGGCACTGAAGCCATCCAGGGCGCGCTGAGATGTCTGAGAAAGGCAATCAGCACAAGTGAAAATACAAGCCGTGCAATCTGCTCGATCAGCTCGCTCATTGCAGGGTAAAAACTCTGCTCCGTGCCGTAGCAGTAGCCGTTGTATACTGCAGAATATCCGAGAACCAGAATACATGGAGCCGAAAACCATATGGATGGCAGAACACGAATATCGCCCATAAGTCTGGCAAGCCATGGTGATGTGAACCAAAGCGCCGGGATCAGGATTAAAGAAGCAATCCGGACAATCCTGATTCCGGCACTGAGCGGTTCTATCCGACGTTCGTGAGATGCTCTTGCTGTCATTCGGCTGATTGCCACAGGTATGCCGGATGTCAGTGGGGTAATGGCAACCATATGCACGCTTTGGGCAAGCTCTGCAATGCCCATCAGTTCTGCACCTAATACACGCGAAAGAATCATCCTAAGCAGCAGTCCCAAAGCCCGAACGACAGTATTGATTACGGTTAAAAACAGCGTTTGTTTTTTTGCGCCAGCCAGTTTCATTGCCTCGCCTCCATAAATGACTCTATGAGACGAAAGAACCATGAAATGACTGCATTGCCAAATGAAAAAACTTGCTCTATAATAGTGAAAAGACGAAGGGGGAGTCAGGCATGGATAAGTGGGATATCCGTTTTATGAAGATGGCTTATCTGATTTCGGAATGGACAAGCTGCAATGTGGAAGGCAGAAGCATCGGTGCTGTGATCGTCAAGGACAAGCGCATCATGACCACCGGATACAACGGCGCACCCGCCGGGCTCAAAACCTGCCGTGAACGTGGAGAATGCATGCGGCGCAAACTGAATATCGAATCAGGTACCCGCGCCGAGGTCTGCTATGCCATTCATGCCGAACAGAACGCGATTCTTCAGGCGGCCAAACTGGGTATTTCCATTGACGGCGCCACACTGTACTGCACGCATCAGCCCTGCTCTGTCTGCGCCAAAATGATCGTGAATGTAGGCATCAAAAGGGTCGTGTACCAGCAGGGATATCCGGATAAGTTTTCTCTTGAAATATTTGAAGAGGCAGGAGTTAAGCTGGAACAGTTTGACGAGCCTCTGAACTGATAAAAAAGCAGCCTGGACGGCTGCTTTTCATTTTATTCTTTTTCCTTGGGTTCGTTGACGATGCACTCGCCGCGAAGGCGGTTGATGGTACGCTCCAGCGCGTTGCGGCTGTTGCCCCAGGGTTTGCTCTGGTTGCGATAGTCAAACTTGAGCGTAAACCACTCCAGATCCTTTTCGTCTTCCGAAAGGTTGGCTTTGAGAAGGGAGAGAAGGCTTTGGGCAAAAAGCTGCTGGTTGGCAGCATTGAGCTGCTTGGAAGAAAAACGGAGCAGTTCAACCGCGTGCGGAATGCATACGCCCTTGGAGGATTCCCATTTCTTGCGGAAGGCGGTGTCTGTCTTCCACAGATGCAGGAAGGTGTACAGATAACGTTTCATATGGCTTTCGATATCCTCGCAGACAACGCAGGAGGTCGAAAGCTTTTCCAGCTCATCCGCCAAGGTGGTTACCGAATCAGTCTTGGCAGCAAAAAGACCTTTTTTTACTGCAGGCGATGCGGTGAGCTTATCCAGTCCGTCAAGCTTTTTGAGAAGCTCCTTGCTGTGGGAATCCACCAGAAGCGCATGGCCAAGACGGTTCTGCATGGAAAAAAGAAGCTGATGGTGATGATCGCAGATACCGCGGTCGTTGACACGGATGCGCGCGTCAGGTTCCATTACGCTGCCGCCAAGACTGCGGTCAATTTCGGTTTCTTCACATTTGCGGTACAGTGCACACAGAGGACAGTTGCTCTCCTTCTCCATGGCTTCCCATACCGGGATGGTCTCCAGATGGTACTGCAAAACGATTCACACTCCTTTTTCCTCGTAAAAAGATTCTATCATAACCTGGAGGAAAACGCAAAACATCCATCGGACGAACTTGGAAAAAGGTTGTTTGGCACTGATATTGCATAAATGGCATTCGTCAAGTATAATAAAAACATAAAGAATCATTCTGAGCGCATAGGCTTGTTCAAACCTTATACGGGAGGAACAGGCATGGAAAGAAGCAGACGCGTATATCCCGTACAGCGCTCACGGAACGGCTGGCTGAACGGACTGATGCTGTTTTTGTCGGCAGTGATTATTCTCTCAGGGCTTGTGTGGCGTGGCGGAGAAGAGAAGCTTTCGATAAAACTTACAGCCACACCTACGCCGATCCCGCTGGATGAAGCCTTTGATGAAACGGCCGCACAGGCAGATCTCACTTTGCCGCAGAGAGAGTGGTATGCGCTCCAGCTTGGCGTTTTTGAAAGCAAGGAAGCTGCGGAAAAGCTTGGCGAGCAATATGCCCGCAGAGGTGCTGCGGGATATGTGTGGCTCGATGGTCGCTACAGGACGCTGGCGGCTGTATATTCGCTCAAAGAAGACGCGCAGGCTGTACGTCAGCAGCTGAGTGAAAAACATGAGGTGGAAACATATCTGTATCAGATCCGTTTGAGTGAAATGCAGCTGAGGATCAATGGTATGCAGGGTCAGCTTGAGATTCTGCAGGCTGCATTCGCTCATGCAGATGAACTGGTTCAGTCCCTGCAGACGCTGAGCATGGCGCTGGACAGGCAGGAGAAGGGTGTTGCAGAACTGATTTCGGCAGTTCGAGGCATTTCGGATCAGCTGACAACGGTTTCTCTTCGCCTGAAACAGCGCTTTGCTGCTCCACGGCATAAAACCGTAAACTGCCTGATTCAGTGCTTTGACAACTTTGCGGAGTTTGCATCAGCTCTCGATCCCGATGAAAACGAAGCCGGGTGCGGAACAAAGCTCAAATATCAAACCTTCGTATCTCTGGAAATGCTCAAACAGATATATGATTCACTAAGCAATACATAGGAGGTTGGTCGTATGACAATCAGGGAACTGATTCCCATTCTGAACGCAAGAGTGCTTTGCGGAGAAGATGCGCTTGATCAGGAAGTGCGTTCTGCCTGCGGCAGCGATCTGATGAGCGACGTGCTCGCGTTTGTAAAGGACAAAGCCGTGCTTATTACCGGTCTTACCAATGTGCATGTGATGCGCACTGCTGAGATGCTCGACATTCACTGTGTCGTCTTCGCGCGCGGCAAGATTCCTCCTCAGGAGGTTCTGGAAGAGGCGGAAGAACTGGGCATCGTTGTCCTTGCGACCAACTATACCAGCTATACCGCCTGCGGTTTGATGTATGAAGCCGGCATCCGCAGCAGCAATGAGCGCGCAGGCGCCTGATAAAGAAAGGGAATACATATGCAGTCCAGTATTTTGACAAACGCCTATGACGTTCGCGCCGGAGAATTTCAGACGGCGGGCGACGCATCGGCCAGCATCAAGCGCAAGCTCAAGCAGATCGGGGTTAACAGCACTGTGCTCAGGCGAATTGCTGTGGCCAGCTATGAGGCTGAACTGAACCTGATTATTCACAGCAATGGGGGACAGCTCAAGCTGGAAATGACCCCGGATTCCATTATTCTTGTTTCTGAGGATATCGGCCCCGGTATCGCGGATATCAGCAAGGCGATGCAGGAAGGTTTCTCTACTGCAAGCGAAGAGGCACGTGACCTTGGCTTTGGCGCGGGTATGGGTCTGCCCAACATGAAGCGCAACGCCGACGGCTTCGAGCTTGAAAGCGAGGTCGGAAAGGGAACGCGCATTCAGATGTCGTTCAAGCTTGTCTGATGCGTTTGTTTCGGAGGATACTGTCATGAATGAAAAACGTTTCCACTCTGTTCGTCTGGATAAAGAAAAGTGCAAAGCCTGTACGAACTGCCTGAAAAGATGTCCCACAGAGGCCATTCGCGTACGCGGCGGAAGAGCGCACATCATCGACGAGCGCTGTATCGACTGCGGCGAATGTATCCGTGTGTGTGATTACCATGCAAAGTATGCACAGACGGATCCGCTGGCCAGCATCAACCGCTTCAAGTACAAAATCGCACTGCCGGCTCCGGCGCTCTATGGTCAGTTCAAGCATCTGATCAGCGCGTCCCAGGTGCTGGAAGGCCTGCTCAAGATGGGCTTTGACGATGTTTTCGAGGTGGCGGAGGGCGCTGATATTGTGACGCGCGCCATTCGCGAACGCATGCGCAACATCGATCACAGCCATTATCCCATCATCTCGTCTGCGTGCCCGGCGATCGTGCGTCTGATCCGCGTCAGATTCCCGGATCTGATTCCGCATATCATCGACGTACGTCAGCCCATGGAAGTGGCAGCGATGGTGGCCAAGCAGGAATTCTGCAAAAAGAACAACGTACCGCCAGAAGAAGTCGGTTGCTTCTTCATCACGCCCTGTGCCGCAAAGATGACGGCCATCCGCAATCCGATCGGCCACGAAACCTCGGCGGTTGACGGTGCGATTTCCATGCTTGAGATTTATGGATTGCTGACCAGCCAGCTTAAAAACACATCGATTGATACCAATATCTCCCGCGCTTCTGCCTACGGCGTTGGCTGGGCCAACAGCGGCGGAGAGGCGGCGGCCGTGTGCCCGGAGCACAGTATGAGCGTAGATGGAATCGAAAACGTCATCCGTGTTCTGGAGGAAATCGAAAACGACAAGCTTCAGGATCTGGTTTTCTTCGAGGGATCTGCCTGCACAGGCGGCTGCGTTGGCGGTCCGCTGACGTTTGAAAACAACTATGTTGCCCGCGGAGTCATCCGTGCGCTGATGCATGGCTGTGACATCACCCATCCAGACGAGAAAGTCAAGGTTTCTTATCTGACCAAATATCATCTGCTTGGCGACAAGCATATCACAGCTAACAGCGCTATGAAGCTGGATGATGACATTGTGGAAGCCATGCGCAAGATGGAGCAGATGGAGGAAATCGTCAACCGTCTTCCCGGCTATGACTGCGGAAGCTGCGGAAGTCCTACCTGCCGGACTTTTGCCGAGGATATCGTGCGCGGATATGCAACTGAGATGGACTGCATCCATATTCTGAAGGAACGCCTGAAGGTAATGGCACAGCAAATGGTTGAACTCGCCAAGACCACAAGAACGTAAGGAGATACAAAGATGAAAGTACGCGAATTGATGGAACTCCTGGATGCACAATGCCTGACGCCGGAAACCGATTTGGATACTGAGATCAGCTGCGGTTATTCCTGCGATCTGCTCAGCTGGGTGCTTGCCCATGGCAAGCAGGGCATGGCCTGGTGCACAGTTCAGACACATATGAACGTGATTGCGGTTTCTGTTCTCATGGAGATGGCCTGCGTGATTCTGGTGGAAGGCGTTGAAATTGAAGAACCCGCACTTAAAAAGGCTGAAATGGAAGAGATGCCCGTTCTGCTTACGAAGAAGACTGCTTACGAAGTTTGTGTCCTGATGGGACAGGCAGGCGTACAGCCTCCGGTGGAATGAGATGAGTGCGTTTTGCGACCTGCATCTCCACAGCTGTCTTTCACCCTGCGCAGATGACGATATGACCCCATGGAACATGGTAGGCATGGCAAAAATCAAAGGATTGGATGTGATCGCGATCACTGATCACAATGCTGTGCTGAATGCAGAAGATGCCATGGCGGCAGGTGCTGAATATGGCGTGGCTGTGATTCCCGGCATGGAAATCACCAGCCGCGAGGAAGTGCACATGCTGGCATACTTCTATACG
>JAGBBE010000072.1 GCA_017938645.1 Clostridia bacterium | reverse complement strand
TACCGGCAACCGAAGTGAAGCCTATGTGGGCTATTTTACAAAATGGGGCGATGGCGCGCACGATTTCAATCCGATTGCAGATCTGTCCGTCACAGAGGTCTACGAGTTTCTTCGTTATCTGAACGCACCTGAAGCGATCATCGAAAAAGCACCCTCGGCTGCGCTGTTTGACGGACAGACAGACGAAAGTGAAATGGGCGTGAGTTATGCGGAACTGGATGCCTATATGCGTCATGAAGAGATTTGTGAAGATAAACGGATAATCATCGAACGATTGCACAAGGCGAGCGCACACAAGAGAAGTGAAATTCTGAAATACAATTCATATCAGATTTGAATTTGCAATACTGAGTCAACTGTTGCACAGTTCGAATGTTGAAAGCATGTCTGTATTACATTCAGGAACACGGCATACAAACTGAATACGGAGGTATAGGTATGAAGAAAATGTCCACGTTTAAACTTGTAATTACTGCTCTGTTTGCAGCCTTGATCTGCGTTGCAACCATGCTGATTCAGATTCCGATTCCTGCTACTGGAGGATTTGCGAACCTCGGCGACGGCATCATCCTGATCTGCGCGTTTCTGATGCCGCCTGCATACGCGGTAATGGCAGCCGGTCTCGGTTCTGTACTGGCGGACATTCTGGCCGGTTACGTTTCCTACGCTCCGGCAACGCTGGTGATCAAGGCGGGCGTTGCACTGATTGCAGCGCTCATTTTCCGCAGGATGGGTAAAAACAGGAACTCCCGCTCCGCGCTTGTAGTGATGGTCGCAGCCGGAATTCTTGCAGAAGTTTTCATGGTTCTCGGCTACTTCTTCTATGAAGCCGTGATCCTCGGGTATGGCCTCGGTGCAGCCGGTGCAATCATCGGAAACATCGGTCAGGGTGCAGTCGGTATCATTGTTGGTTGCATTATCGCTCCTGTTCTTCGCAAATCTCCTGATGTCATCGAATTGATGAACAGGATGTAATTACATATATTTGAAAATGGTAATCTGACAACATCTTGTTTTGTGTACAAGAAATGCCGAAAGCATTGGTTTGATGCGTTCGGCATTTCGTTTAATTTAATTGATTTGTGGAATGGTTATGCCTCGGTAGATGATTCTTTGGCAAATAGTTTTTTGACGCCTTGCACTGCTACGATCACGCCAAGCACAAACAGGGCAACTGCAAAGCAGCCCTGAAGCAGATCGCCGCCCAGATTTGCCGTTGTACCGGCAAACACGCCGCCAAACTTGTTGAAGATCGTCATGGACAGCGCAGTAAGAGTGACAGCAAGCATGATGCCCATGGGAACCCAGAGCATCCAGCCCTTGCGATTCGTACGCTTGAGGAATACAGCACAGGCAATCAGGGCCAATGCGCTCAGCAGCTGATTTGCGGAGCCGAACAGCGGCCATATATTTGCATATCCGGCTTTTGCCAGAGCGTAGGCCATACCCAGTGTTGCCACAGTAGCTGTATACTTGTTCGTGAGGAATTTGAGCACAGGTCCCATATTTTCCTCATCTACACTGGAATCCAGGAAAAACTCCTGGAAGGAAAGGCGGCCGACACGCGCAACAGAGTCCAGCGAGGTCAGAGCAAATGCAGACACGGCAAGGTTAATGAGTGTGAAGGCTACATTCTCGGGGATGCCGATCTTGCCAAGGAAAGAGGAAATCGCAGAAGCGAATACAACGGCAGGTGTACCGCTGGCAACTTGCGCGCCGCTGGATACCGCGCCAACAGCAATCAGCGCAACCACAGCCAGAAGGCTTTCCAGCAGCATGGATCCAAAGGAAATCGGCAGCATATGCTTTTCGTTCTGTATCTGTTTGGAGGCCGTACCGGAGGACACCAGCGAATGGAAGCCGCTGACTGCGCCGCAGGCAATGGTCACAAACAGGATGGGAAACATATGTTGGCCATTGACGGTAAAGCCATTGAATGCATTCAGATTCATCTGCGGATTTGCAACGAACACACCCACTACGGCTGCCACGATCATAACCACAAGAAGATAGCTGTTCAGATAGTCGCGCGGCTGCAGCAGCGCCCATACGGGAACAATAGATGCTACAGCAATGTACAGAAACACGATTACGTGCCAGGTTCCAGTGGATATATACATCGGAAGCGCCATGCCCAGAACAATATTGATCACCAGCAGGCCAACGGCAATGGCCGTATTGACAAGCGAGTTGAACCGGCAGTATTTAAGCACGCAGCCAAGTCCGACTGCCGAAAGGATAAACAGCATTGAGGTGGTAGCAACCTGCCCATTTGCCAAAGAAACCTCGGGCGATGCGGCAAATCCATTAAAGGTATTTGCAACAACATCAGCAAATGCGGCAACTACCAGAATCGAAAACAGCCACACAAAAAGCGTAAACAGCTTTTTGCCGATTTTGCCGATATAAAGCTCGATGATATAGCCAATGGTGCGGCCTTTATTTCGGACAGAAGCGAACATTGAAACAAAATCCTGCACAGCGCCGAAGAACAGGCCTCCGACGAGAACCCACAGAAGCACCGGTACCCAGCCGAAAATTGCCGCCTGAATGGGGCCGTTGATGGGGCCGGCTCCAGCGATCGAAGCAAACTGATGGCCAAATACGACACCGGGTTTGGTCGGAGTGTAGTCTACGCCGTCTTCCATTTTATAGGCAGGCGTTTCGTTTTTGGGATTGACACCCCACGTTTTCGCCAGCCAACCTCCATAGAGGAGATATCCAGCGCCCAATACAACCAGGGCGATGATCATGATGGTTACTCCGTTCATTCAAAACATTCCTTTCTAAATTCTGGGATTGCTTCTGCAATAGGCAACTGCGCCGCGGTCACTTTTACCAAGGAGAAGCTATATATTAAAAAGCCCGTCCCTTACGATCAATCAATTGATCTGTAAGAGACGGGCTTGATTTTCCCGCGATACCACTCTTATTGCTGCTTCTTTGCAGCCTGCTCAGCCGCATCGGCACGGATTTCCGGCGAATGCGCTCTCCTATAACGTGGAGATTACGGTCTGGCTTACAAGCCACAGGGCTTCAGCGGACTGCTCATGAGGGATACGCATACCTTCTATGCTCGCCATGCCTCGCACCAACCGGCATTTCTCTGTAGACGCTGTAGAAGAGCGCTTGTCTCAATCTATGCATTGCATGTGTAATTTATGGGAGCATTATACTCCTGCGCTATGGTATTGTCAATCACTTTTTTGCAACAGTGCAATGAAAAAATTCATATCGGCTGAATGCCGCAGTGAGTATTTTTTGTTTGACAAACACCTTACAATTCCGGTATTCGATTCATACGCAGCGATGCTATTCTTTTCTTGTCCCAAGGAACAAAAGGACAATGAAAGAAGGTATGAATAATGAAAAAGTTTGTATGTGCAATTCTCTCTATGGCAATGATGATGACCAGCGCATTTGCTCTGGCAGAGGAGATCAACGTCATCTCCCGTGAGGACGGCAGCGGCACCCGCGGTGCATTTATCGAACTCTTCGGCATTGAGCAGAAGAACGAAGCCGGTGAAAAAGTGGACTACACCACCGACGAATGCGACATCACCAACTCCACCTCCGTTATGATGACTTCTGTTTCCGGCAACGACTGCGCCATCGGCTACATTTCTCTCGGTTCCCTGAACGACACCGTTAAGGCGCTGGCCATCGACGGCGCAGAAGCATCCGTTGAAAACATCAAGGCCGGAACTTACAACGTCGCCCGTCCCTTCAACATCGCAACGCTTGCTGAAACCAGCGAAGCTGCGCAGGATTTCATCGCCTACATCATGAGCGCAGAAGGTCAGGCTGTGATCGAAGACAACGGCTACATCGCTGTTATCGAAGAAGCCGAAGCCTTTGCAGGCGGCAAGACCGCAGGCAAGATCGTGGTTGCAGGTTCCTCCTCCGTAACTCCTGTGATGGAAAGGCTGGCCGAAGCCTACATGGCTGTCAATCCCAACGTGGAAATCGAACTGCAGCAGAGCGACTCTTCCTCCGGCATGACCTCCACCCTGGACGGCGTATGCGATATCGGCATGGCCTCCCGTGCACTGAAGGATTCTGAACTGGAAGCAGGCCTTACCCCCATGACCATCGCTATGGACGGCATCGCCGTGATCGTAAGCAATGATAATCCCGTGGAAGGTCTGACCAGCGATCAGGTTCGCGCAATCTACATGGGTGAAATCACCGACTGGAGCGAAGTTGAATGAGAAAATCCATTCGTCAGGCTGGGGTAAATCCCCAGCCGCTTTTGAGCAGACAGGCTTTTAAGGAAACTGCAGCGCGCTTTGTATTCACTCTGACTGCCTGCATCTCCATCCTTGCCGTCATCCTGATCTGCGTTTTTTTGTTTGCCAACGGCATACCCGGTATGGCGAAGATCGGCTTTTTTGATTTCCTGTCCGGTCAGAAGTGGAAGCCGGGCAACGAAACATTTGGTATCCTTCCCTTTATTCTGGGTTCCATCTATGTGACTGTTGGCGCGCTGATCGTCGGCGTACCTGCCGGACTGCTGACAGCAATATTTATGTCCCGCTTTGCTTCGAAGAATAT
>JAGBBE010000071.1 GCA_017938645.1 Clostridia bacterium | reverse complement strand
CCGTCCACTATGCAGAAGTACCCAAGTGGCCGAAGGGGCTCCCCTGCTAAGGGAGTAGACTGGGATAACCGGTGCGAGGGTTCAAATCCCTCCTTCTGCGCCAAAAGCCTTGCAGCTAACACTGCGAGGCTTTTCTTGTTTCTCTCATTGTTTGCAGTTTTTCTTCTATCGTGTTATAATAGATTAGGTCTGAAATCATGAGTGCTGTTCATACACTATATGGCTGACCGTTTCTTTCATGCCCGTTCGGCTGTTATTTGCTTTTTGGAGGAATGAATCTTGAATTACGATGTTATTATTATCGGCGCTGGTCCTGGCGGTATCTTTTCCGCTTATGAACTTACGCTGCTCAAGCCTGAGCTGAAAGTGGCTGTCTTTGAAGCGGGTCACTCGCTCGAAAAGCGTCACTGCCCTATCGACGGCGAAAAAATCAAAACCTGCATCGGGTGTAAAAGCTGTTCCATCATGAGCGGTTTCGGAGGCGCAGGTGCTTTTTCTGACGGCAAATACAACATTACCAATGATTTTGGCGGAACGCTGTACGAATATATTGGCAAAAAACAGTCACTTGATCTGATGCATTATGTAGATGAAATCAACCTGCGCTATGGCGGCGAGGGTACCAAACTTTATTCCACAGCCGGAAGCAAGTTTAAGAAGCTGTGCATTCAAAACGACCTGCATCTGCTCGATGCCTCCGTTCGCCATTTGGGTACTGATATCAACTATGTCGTGCTTGAGAATCTTTATAACGATCTGCAGCACAAGGCTGACTTCTACTTTGATACGCCTGTGGAGAGCGTTTCAATTGTCGAAGACGGATATGAAGTGCACTGTAAAAATGCAAGTTACACCTGCAAGAATTGTGTCATTTCCGCCGGCAGAATTGGAAGTAAATGGATGGAACAGGTATGCAAGGATTTGGAAATCCCCACCCGTTCCAATCGCGTAGACCTTGGCGTTCGTGTTGAACTTCCTGCAGAGGTATTCTCTCACCTGACGGATGAACTGTACGAAAGCAAAATCGTGTACCGCACCCGCAAGTACGGTGACCTTGTGCGTACCTTCTGCATGAACCCTAAAGGCGCCGTTGTTAATGAAAATACCAATGGGATCGTTACGGTGAATGGCCACAGCTACGAAGATCCGGCTCGCCAGACTGAAAATACGAATTTTGCACTTCTCGTTGCAAAGCATTTTTCCGAACCCTTCAAAGATTCAAACGGTTATGGCGAGAGCATCGCACGTTTGAGCAATATGCTGGGCGGCGGCGTTATTGCTCAGCGTTTCGGCGACTTGATCCGCGGCCGCAGAAGTACGCAGAACCGCATGAAAGATTCTTTCATGACTCCCACGCTGAATGCCACGCCTGGCGACCTGAGCCTGGTACTTCCGAAGCGTATTCTCGATGGTATTATTGAGATGATCTATGCTCTTGATAAAATCGCTCCCGGCACCGCCAACGATGATACGCTTCTTTATGGTGTTGAAGTCAAATTTTACAACATGGAAGTTGAGGTTGACAGCGAACTTCAGACCCGTCATAAAGGCCTCTACGTCATTGGCGATGGCAGCGGTATCACCCATTCCCTGTCTCATGCTTCAGCCAGCGGCGTTCATGTAGCGCGCAGCATTGCAAATCAATGAACTTCAAGGAGCCTGAAAACCTCAGGCTCCTTGCTTTTTGAACGTACTTTCGCTTTACTTCCATCCATCAAAATGGTAGAATAGCAACGTTATTTCTATGTTAATTGCTTTTTGAAAGGAGCTTATCCCATGAGCAAAAAGATCATTCATACATCCGACGCACCTGCTGCAATTGGTCCCTACTCTCAGGCCGTAAAGTTTGGCAAGTATCTGTTTACCTCCGGCCAGCTTGGCATCATTCCTGCCAAGGGCGAACTGGCAGAAGGCGTTGAAGCTCAGACCGAGTGGGCGCTGCGTAACCTTGGCGCGATCCTGAACGAAAACAACATGAGCTATGACGACGTGCTGAAGACCACTGTTTTTGTTGCTGATCTGGCGGACTTTGCCCGCATCAACGCCGTATATCAGACCTTCTTTTCTGATGCTTATCCCGCCCGCAGCTGCGTGCAGGTAGCTGCTCTTCCCAAGGGCGGTCTGGTCGAAATTGAATGCATTGCCGCCAAAAAGGAGTAACCACTTTATGTTCGAAATTCTCGAAAAAAAGGCGCTTAATCCTACTGTTGTGCGAATGATCATTTCCGCTCCAAGAGTTTCCCACAAAGCAGAACCTGGACAGTTCATCATCCTTCGTTCGGGTGAAAACAGCGAGCGTATTCCGCTGACCATCGCTGATTTTGACCGCGAAAAAAGCACCGTTACGATCATTTTCCAGATCGTTGGTGCCGGGACCATGGAGCTGAATACATTGGATGAAGGCGACTGTCTGCACGACTTTGTTGGACCGTTGGGCACGCCAACGCACACCGAAGGTCTGAAGAAAGTGTGCATTGTCGGCGGCGGTGTTGGCTGTGCCATCGCCTATCCTGTAGCGAAAAAGCTGCACGATGCAGGCGCTGTTGTTCACAGCATCGTCGGTTTCCGGAACAAGGATCTTGTCATTCTTGAAGAAGAATTCACCGCTGTCAGTGATCAGCTCCGCATGATGACTGACGACGGAAGTCACGGTCAGAAGGGACTGGTCACTGCTGCGCTGGAAGAACTCATTCAGAATGGCAATCAGTATGATGAGGTCATCGCCATCGGTCCTCTGGTCATGATGAAATTCGTCAGCCAGGTCACTAAGAAGTATGGAATCAAAACCATCGTCAGCATGAATCCGATCATGATTGATGGCACTGGCATGTGCGGCGGATGCCGACTGACGGTTGGCGGAGAAACAAAGTTCGCCTGCGTTGACGGTCCCGATTTCGACGGCCATCTGGTTGACTTTGACGAAGCCATGGCTCGTAGCGGCATGTATCGCGAGTTTGAATCTCATGCCCGCGAAGCAACCTGCAATCTTTTCAGCAAGGAGGTCAACTGAAATGGCAAACATGGATCCTAAAAAGACTCCTATGCCTTCTCAGGAGCCTCAAATCCGCAATCACAATTTCGATGAAGTCGCACTTGGTTACACACCCGAAATGGCTGTAAATGAGGCAAAGCGCTGCCTTAACTGCAAAAACAAGCCTTGTGTGTCAGCCTGTCCTGTATGCATTGATATTCCCGCTTTTATTCAGCAGATCGCCAACGAAGATTTTGATAAGGCATATGAGATTCTTTCGCAGTCTACCGCTCTGCCTGCCGTCTGCGGCCGTGTTTGTCCGCAGGAAAGCCAGTGCGAAGGCAAGTGCGTGCGCGGCATCAAAGGTGAAAGCGTCGGAATTGGTCGGCTGGAACGTTTTGCTGCAGACTGGCATCGCGCACATACTGAAGCAAAGCCGGTCAAACCAGAATCCAATGGTCACAAGGTAGCTGTTATCGGCGCAGGCCCCAGCGGTTTGACCTGTGCTGGAGATCTTGCGAAGCTTGGCTATGCTGTTACGGTTTTTGAAGCGCTTCATGTAGCAGGTGGCGTGCTGAGCTATGGCATTCCGGAATTCCGTCTTCCCAAAAGCATCGTGGCGCAGGAAATCGAGGGCCTGAAACAGCTTGGCGTTGAAATCGAGTGCAATACCGTCATCGGAAAAACCCTTACTGTTGACGAGCTGTTCGATCTCGGATATGAAGCGCTCTTTATCGGCTCCGGTGCAGGTCTCCCCCGTTTCATGGGCATCCCCGGAGAAAGCCTCAAGGGCGTATACAGCGCCAACGAGTATCTTACGCGCATCAATCTGATGAAAGCCTATCAGGAAGGCAGCTCTACGCCGATTCAGAAATCGAACAAAGTTGCCGTAGTTGGCGGCGGAAACGTTGCCATGGATGCTGCGCGTTGTGCAAAACGTCTGGGTGCAGACGAAGTCTACATTGTCTATCGCCGCGGCATGCAGGAGCTTCCTGCCCGTCATGAGGAAGTGGAACATGCACAGGAAGAAGGAATCATTTTTAAAACCCTCTGCAATCCTGTAGAAGTGCTAGGCGATGAAAACAGTAATGTTTGCGGCATGCGCTGTGTCGAAATGACTCTTGGAGAGCCTGATGCCAGCGGCCGCCGTCGTCCCATCGTTAAGGAAGGCAGCGAATTTGTGCTGGATGTCGACACGATGATCATGTCCATCGGCACCAGTCCCAATCCTTTGATCCGCAACACCACGCCGGGTCTTGAAACGAACCGCCACGGATGCATCGTTGTACAGAATGACGATGGTCTGACCAGCCGCGAAGGCGTATATGCTGGCGGTGACGCAGTAACCGGTGCTGCCACTGTTATTCTGGCGATGGGTGCTGGAAAGAATGCAGCAAAGGCTATTCACGAATATATCCAATCCAAATAAGCATCAAGAGCTCCCGCATTGCTGCAGGAGCTCTTTTTAAATAAGTTTTTTCACACAGAAAAGGGACTCTTCCGAAGAAGAGTCCCTAAATTGCTATCAATTAGCGGGTCAGCAGAGTAGCTTCGGTCTCCTTGTCGAAGAAGTGCAGGCGAGCCACGTCGAAGGCAACCTTAACCTTCTGGCCGGCACGGCTGGCAGTGCGAGGATCAACGCGAGCGATGATGTTCTCTTCCTTGCCAGAGGTGGACAGGTACAGGTAGGTCTCGGAGCCCATGAGCTCGGTAACTTCAACGTTGCACTCGACAACAGCGTTGGAAGCAGCCACAACAGCCTCATCGTCGCTGATGTTCTCAGGACGGATGCCCATGTAAACTTCCTTGCCGATGTAGCTCTCGTCAACGAACTTGGCGAGCTTGCTCTGGGGAACAGTGATCTTGTTGGTGCCGAACTTGGCCACAACTTCGTTGCCTTCCTTCTCCAGCTTGACGGTGAAGAAGTTCATCTGGGGGCTGCCGATGAAGCCGGCAACGAACAGGTTGGCGGGAT
>JAGBBE010000070.1 GCA_017938645.1 Clostridia bacterium | reverse complement strand
CTCCGGACACCTTGATTAAAAGTCAAGTGCTCTGCCAACTGAGCTAATGGGTCACACCCGGGGCTTCTCAGAGCCATGTTCCGGCTACCGGACCCCTTGACACAGCCGAGGTTGTTCAAACCACGTCGCATATCTTACCATGCTTTCCAGTGGATTGTCAACCCCTTTTTTGCGTTTTTTTCGAAATCTGCGGCCATGCCCGCTTAACGGCCAGATGGTACAAAGCACCTGCCAGAATGCTGACAAAACTCCACAAAACCCATTCACCCGCGGAACTGCACAGGCCATGTCGTTTCCCCAGAAGCTCAATCCATGCATTGAAGAGAAAAATCTCAAACGACGCCGAACCAAGCACACGAAGCGGCACGAGGATTTTGGCAGGACAATTGGCAAAAAGCCAGCCAAGACCGGCACACATCGCCGGAGCAATCAGGAGGAAGGGATGCCAGTACATTGCATAGGGCAAAAGAAGATCCGGGAATCTGTCAAAGCAGGTCATCAGAACGGCAAGACCTGCCAGGCCTGAAACTGCCAGCAGTACAAAAAGCGTTTTGCCGTTGGGCTTTTCTTTTTCCCAGCCTGCCAGCGCCATGCCTGCAGCAAACACCGGAAGACGAGAAACTGCCATATATGCATCATGGCCCACAAAAGCAAGACCAGCAAGGAAGCAGCCAGCAATCAGCCAGATGGCTCGCTTGTGTACATCAGGTGAAATCAGTGCGTAAAACACCGGCGCGATCAACAGTGAAAGCGCAAGTGCGCTGACATACCAGTTGATATTCACAGGCGCGCCGCTGAAAAAACCGACCATGAAAACATTGCCGACGATGGTCCGGATGGCTGAAGCCGCGCCGGGTCTGACGAGCCACAGCATCACCGCAAGCCACGCCGCGCAGAAAGGCAGATAGGCAGGCAGAAGACGCTCCGCCCTGCGCTTGAGATAACCGCCCAGATCGCTGCTGCGCTTCAAGGAATGATACAGGCCAAAGCCCGAAAGAAAGAAAAACAGGTCCACGCCGCCGTAGCCGATTTTCTGCACGTCGTACACAACACCTGTCAGTCCAAGCTGCGCATGAAAAAAGACCACCCACAGAATCGCGATGCCCTTGATTTCGTCCCGGTACGTGCGAAGATTGCGCTGAATGGTCTGCATGCTCATTCTCCTTTCATATGTGTTCATTAAACCATATCCAGTGGGAAAAAGCAATGTACAACTCACGTTTTGCGCTGTATAATGGTGCTGTTATCCAAAAGCACCACGGGGGTTTATCATGTACATTGCTGATCTGCACATCCATTCACGATTTTCCCGCGCCACCAGCCGCGACTGCGACGCACCGCATCTGGATCTCTGGGCGCGGCGCAAGGGAATCAGTCTGATTGGATCGGGCGACTTTACGCATCCTGCATGGCGGCAGGAGCTGCGCGAAATGCTGATTCCTGCGGAGGAAGGGCTCTATCGTCTCAAGGATGAGCTGGTTCTTCCGTGCGAGGTTTCCGCGGAGGCACCGCGTTTTGTGATCACGGGTGAGATCAGCACCATCTACAAGCGCGGAGGCAAAACGCGCAAGGTTCATCATGTCATCATCCTCCCCGGGCTTGATGAAGCGGAGGAGCTTTCCCACAGGCTGGAGGCCATCGGCAATCTGCACAGCGACGGACGTCCCATTCTTGGTCTGGACAGCCGCGATCTGATTGAAATCACCATGGAATGCTGCCCGGAGGCCATTTTTATTCCTGCTCACATCTGGACGCCTCATTTTTCGCTGTTTGGAGCCTTTTCCGAGTTTGAAACGCTGGAGGAATGTTTCGCGGACATGTCGCCGTACATTCACGCGCTTGAAACAGGCCTTTCCTCCGACCCGCTGATGAACCGACGTCTGAGTCAGCTGGACCAATACACCCTCGTATCCAACTCTGACGCACATTCGCCCGCCAAGCTCGGACGCGAAGCCAATCTTCTGGATTGCGGGATGAGCTATCCAGAACTGAAAAAAGCAATTGAAACCGGAGAAGGGTTTTACGGTACCATCGAGTTTTATCCCGAGGAAGGCAAGTATCATCTGGACGGTCACCGCAACTGCCGCTGCTGTCTGGAACCAGCGCAGACGGTGGAGCTTGGCGGACGATGCCCGATCTGCGGACGCAAGCTGACTGTAGGCGTTCTGCACAGGGTGGAAATGCTGGCCGACCGCATTGAGCCTGACTGTATCAGCAAGCCTTTCGAAAGTCTGATGCCGCTGCCCGAGCTGCTCGCGGACTGCATGGGTGTTTCTCCTGTCTCCAAGCGTGTGGAAGCGGTTTATTTCGATATGCTCAGACGTTTCGGATCGGAGTTTTCTATTCTTCGCACGCTTCCACCGGAGGAGATTGATTCTCCCGTTATCGCTGAGGCGCTGCGCCGTCTGCGCGCAGGACAGGTCATCCGCAAAGCTGGGTATGACGGCGAATACGGTGTGATTTCGATCTTTGAACCTGGTGAAGCCGAGCGTCTGATGGGCCAGACGTCGCTGATTGATCTGGCCGGACTTGCTGGCCGTAAAGGTTTTAACCTCAAAGGAGTCAAAAAGCAGAAAGAAGAGCCTGAGGCTGAAGCTGTTTCTGCGCCTGCAGCAGAACTGAACGAAGGACAGCTTGCAGCCGTTACCGGCACAGCCGCATGCACCGCCGTCATTGCCGGTCCCGGCACTGGTAAAACCAAAACGCTGGTTTCGCGCATCGCATACCTGATTGAACAGGGCGTTTCGCCTTCCGAAATCACCGCTGTCACTTTTACTCGACAGGCTGCCAAAGAAATGCTGGATCGTCTCACCGCTCAGCTTGGCAAAAAAGCTGTGCGAGGGCTTACGGTCGGCACCTTTCATGCCATCGCGATGGAACAGATTCCGAAAAAGCCCATCGTGACAAGAGCGCAGTCTCTGGATATTCTCAGCATTCTGCTCAGCGAGCATGAGGCGCACCTGTCGCCTTCCGAATGTCTGCGTCAGCTGTCTCTGTACAAAAACAACCTGTGCGCGAAAACGGAAGAAATCGTCTCTTTGCCCGCGTGGCTGCCCGGCGCATATGCACAGCGTCTGGAAGTGCTCGGTTTGCGCGATCTGGACGACGTGCTGCTGGATGCCCTCAAAACCGATGTTTCCCGAAAAAAGCAATTCACCCATCTGCTTGTGGATGAATTTCAGGATATCAACGCAGTGCAGCATGAGCTGGTTGCACACTGGAGCTTGAAGAGCAAAAGTCTGTTTGTGATCGGCGATCCTGATCAGGCCATTTACGGTTTCCGCGGCGCACAGGCAGATTGTTTTGATGCGTTCCTGAAAGCAAGGCCTGATGCAGAACTGATTCATCTTTCCGACAATTACCGCTCCACGCCCGAGATTCTCAGCGCTGCGCTGGATGTAATTCGCCGCAATCCCGGCTTTGAGCGTCTGCTGACCCCGCACCACCCCAGCGGAGCAAAACTGCGCATCATGGAAGCGCCGGACAGCTTTTCCGAATCCGTATGGATTGCCAAGGAAATCTCCCGTCTCACCGGCGGTGTGGACATGCTGGAAGCGCAGCAAAGCCGGAACACGCCTTCCGTTGCCCGCTCTTTTTCGGACATCGCCATTCTCTGCCGCACCAACCGTCAGCTGGAACAGATCGAAAGCGCGCTTGCTCACGACAGCATTCCCTGTGTCATCACCGGTCATGATGATTTCCTCAGTTCAAAGGATGTGCAGGGTTTGCTCGCCTTCTTCGCAAGTCTGAACGATCCTACGGACGGCGCCTCCGTACACACGGCGCTGATGAACCTGTGGCGTCTGCCCGCAGAGCTTGCCCAGCGTGCCTCTGTGGCATTGTCTGTTTTTGGTGCTTCCGATGCCGATCCGCATGTCCTCGCCTCTGAGCTAGCGGATTTTCCGCTGCTCACTCCGTGGATTGAGGCGGTATCGCAATTCTGTCATTCCCGCGAAAAGCCCAGAAAGCAGCTGGAACGGCTGGCCGAACGCTGCTCCGTTTCCGGCGATGATGTAACCCGGCTGCTCAATGCCGCTGTCTTCTACGACCATATGGCCGATCTTCTCACCACGCTTCGCACAGCCGGCGAGGGCGACATCCGCCGCATATCCGGCAGCGGCTATCAGTCCGGCGCAGTCAGACTGATGACGCTGCATGGTGCAAAGGGTCTTGAATTCCCGGTTGTTTTCCTCTCCGGTGTAACAGACGGCACGTTCCCGCCGGTTCATGCGCGTTCGGAAACCGATATTGAGGAAGAGCGCAGGCTGTTCTTTGTGGGTATCACCCGCGCGCGCGAAGAGCTGATTCTCTCCTGCGGCGGTACACCTTCGTCCTTTTTAGGCGAGTTGCCCGCCTCCGCCGAGCGGGGTAAGATCCGTCCGCGGAACCGCATTCCCAAAATGGAGCAGCTGACGCTGTTCTGACAAGCAAAAGAGCCTTCCCTTTTTTTTCGGGAAAGCTCTTTTTGTTATCGTTTTGCAACCTCCAGTGGAATCAGCGGTGCGATTCTGCGCAGATTTTCGTCTGAAAGCGCCTGTTTCAGCGCTTCGGCAGTTTCGATGCTGCCCAGCGTACGGAGCATCGGTCCGATGGTCTTTTCCTCCACTTCCATCAGCGCCATTCCGCGCAGCCATGCAAGCATGGAGGGTTCGATCCAGTACAAAAACTTCGTACCGGGTGAAAAGTGCTCCAGCCGCTTCATGCGCAGATACATTTCCACGCCGTCCAGCACATCGTGCCAGATGTCTACATAAGCGCAGTCGAAGCGTCCTTCACCCATACCTTCTGCAAAAGCATAGGCATCCGCCTCGACAATTCTGACCTTGCTGCGGTTGGGAAACTGCGGAAGAATGAACTCGCGGAAAAGCGAGATTACCTCCGGATCGCGCTCTACCACCACAATTTCCGTAACTTCCGGCTTTTCCGACGCCATGAAGGCATAGTAACCAAGTCCGAGTCCGAATACCGCAACCTTGCCGAATGCAGCGCGGATATCCGCCGTCATGGTGTTGATTTCGCTGGGCGTTACCGTCATCCATTCGCGTCCGTTTTCTTCCACGATGGGCGCGCGGAACGGTTCGCTGAAAAAGCCGGTTTGAGGAATCTCCCGTCCATCCGGCATCGTCAGAAGATCATCCGCTGTAAACAGCTCATACGGTTCGATGGTCTTGTATCCCATCTTCCATCTGCCGCGGGAAATCTCCGGAAGCCGGATCGCAGCATAATATGGATCGGCACGGCACTCATCCGCGTTTAGCCTGCGAATGGCAGTCGTGAGATAACGTTCTTCCACCAAGCGATCCTCTATACCGAAAGCTGCGGCGAACATCAGTCTGACTGCGGTTTCCTCATCCACATCACATTCGGAAACGAGGCTTTTGACGTCCTCAGGCTTGATGTAGCGCGGGCAGAGGTTCAGGTAGCGGCTGAACCATTCCAGAACGCGCAGATTGGTTTCTGCACGCTGCAAAAGCGCCTCCACACGAGAAAGTTCCCACACATGGGTCACAGGATGCATCTCCTTGTCACTGGATCTTGAGCGTAACCACCTGCGGCCGCTCGCTGATATCAGCCTTTGCGATGCGCATCAGAGGCAGCTGGCTATCCTCGGCACGAAGCAGCATGAGGAAATCGCGAAGCTCGCAGATAGGCATTTCCGGGTCGTACTCCGTGCGGTAGTGCATGGGAACCACAACGCGCGGCTGAACCATGCGGCAGACCTCCAGAGCCGTTTGAGGATCGATGGTATAGTAGCCGCCCACCGGCAGAAGCAGCACGTCAATATGGCCAAGCTGTTTGATCTGCCTGACGTCCGGCATATGCCCAAGATCGCCGGCATGAGCGATACGCAGTCCCTCCGCCTCCACGATGAAAATGGTATTGGGACCGCGCTTGGCGCCCTGTACCTCATCATGCCAGGTGGAAATGCCGCGCACAATCACGCCGTCCAGCGGCGCATGCACGCCGGGCTGATCGATAACCACCGCGCCGGGCTGCAGGCAGGAGAGGCCATCGTGATCGTGATGATGATGGCTCACAAGGCACAGATCCGCCTTGATATTACGCTCCGGGTAATCGTAGAAGTTTCCGTAGGGATCAAAGGCGATCACCGTGTCATTTTCAAGCGAAAGTGTGAAGAACGCGTGTCCGTAGTACCTGAGGATCATCGTTTCGTCTCTCCTTTCATCAGTTGAGCCGCCAGAAGGCGACCCGCGTCATATGCAATGGGCTGGCCAGCGCGGTGTGCACTGACAGCCTCCTCGTGCAGCTGGCGGATGGTCTGGGTGCCTTTGAGAACAGATCTGAGCATGCACAGACTTTCAGGCGTTCGCGGTGCAGGATGCAAAAGTGCAAATCGGCACAGCGCATATGCCGGATGAAGGCTGTCATCCGCAGGAAGTGCAGGGGGCGTCAGGGGAAGTCCGCGGATCAGCTCGTCCCACCTGTCCTCCGTCCAGTCCAGATGCCACATTTTCGTCTTTTCGTCAAGCGCACACGAAACGCCGATGCTGCGGAGCTGTTCTTCGACGCCGATCGTATCTGCGTTTCTTCTGGGATAATCGCTCACCCACAGTGCGTCGTCCGTCCGATCCATCCTGAGAAAACCGCCGGTGATCAAGTGGATTCTTTCCTGATCAGAGTGCAGTTCCATTTTCATTCTGCCTCACAAGCCTGAGCGTCATATCGTGCATGGCTGCAAAGGAACCGTTGAGATCCAGCTGATAGCTCAGCTCGATTTCCCCGCCATCGTCGCCCAGATCGTAGTTCAGACGGGTACAATAGACTGCCAGATCCATGTCGCCGTAGGGCGTGTGATACATGCCCTCATAACGGCATCCGATGCGAAACACCATATGCGTCTGATAAGCGCCTCCGCGCGACATGGTAAGGCACTCGTTTTCAATGGTAATTTCCACCTTCTGCGGCGGCATACCCTCGTCGATGGATTCCTCATAGCGGATCACAGCCGCAGTCTCCGTCAGATCCATTTCGCCCGAGGTAAGCATGGTCATGGTTTCGTCCTCCACCACTTCCTCCCGGTGGGCGTTGGACAATACGGAAATCAAAACAGGTATGGTCATCATCCTGCATTCACCCTCTTAACAGTTACTTCAAAAACTGGTATACTATCAAATCATACCACACGGAAAGGGTGGCTTGCAATGCTTTGTCTCAAGGCGCACGCCAAAATCAACTGGACGCTGGATATTCTGGGTACGCGTGAGGACGGGTATCATCTCATGGACATGCTGATGCAGAGCGTGGAGATGCACGATGTGCTGTATCTGGAGGAGGCGGATGAACTTACGCTGGAGGGCGCAACGGTTTCCGGGCGTATTGGCGACGGAAGCGGCGAGCTTTCCTCCGCCGTTGTCACCTATGACGAAAAGAATCTGGTCTACCGGGCGGCAAAGAAGCTCAAAGAACGTTATCAGGTGGAAAAAGGCGCGCGCATGAGGCTGGAAAAGCACATTCCGTCCGGCGCAGGCATGGGCGGCGGAAGCGCGGACGCAGCAGCTGCACTTAAGGGTCTGTGCCAGCTTTGGAACCTGAATGTGCCCGAAGCGGAGCTGCTTGCCCTGGGCCTCTCCCTTGGTGCGGACATTCCCTTTATGCTCACCGGCGGTCTGGCGCGAGTAGGCGGCATCGGTGAAAACATCCAGCCGCTTTCCCCCGTGCCTCAGATCTGGCTTGTGATGCTTCAGCCCTGCGAAGGGCTGAGCACCAAAGAAGTCTTCACAGCTTTTGATTCGCTGGATCCTGACGAACTTGTGCGCCCGCGGACCATTCAGGCTCAGCAGGCGCTCATTGCACGCGATCTGCCTCTGCTTGCCTCTTCCATGGACAATGTGCTCGAAGGCGTAAGCGTAAAGGTTCGACCCGCCATTTCTGAAGCCTGCCGGGTGCTGGAAGCTGCCGGAGCCGTACGCGGCATGATGACGGGCTCGGGTTCGGTTGTGTACGGCGTATTTGACAATCAGGCGCAGGCCGAGGCCGCTGCCGGTATGCTCCGTCCCATCGCGCAAAAGGAAAACTGGGGCGATGTATGGGTCACGCATACACTCGGCTCTGAGGCATAAAACATTTGCTTTTACGCCCGAAAACGGTTATAATGCAATATGAGAATTTATCGTCTTCCAATAGACGTGAACGTTACAGGAAAGAAGGTCTTTTTTATGGCGAATCCCACTTTTACCATCACCATGAAGGACGGCGGCGTCATGCAGGGCGAACTCTATCCCGAAATCGCGCCCCAGAGCGTCGGAAACTTCATTTCTCTGGCCAACAGCGGCTTCTATGACGGACTCATCTTCCACCGCTGCATCCCCGGCTTCATGATTCAGGGCGGCTGCCCCAACGGCACCGGCATGGGCGGCCCGGGGTACCGCATCAAGGGTGAGTTTGGCATGAACGGCGTGCCCAATCCCCTCAAGCACACCTATGGCGTTCTCAGCATGGCTCGCAGCATGATGAAGGACAGCGCCGGTTCCCAGTTCTTTATCATGACCAGCGACAGCCCCCATCTGGACGGCTCCTATGCCGCTTTCGGCAAGGTGCTCACCGGCATGGAAGTGGCCGACGGCATCGTGTCCAAGAAGACCGACCGCATGGACCGTCCGCTGGAGCCGCAGGTCATCGCGTCCATCCGCGTGGAAACCAACGGCGTCGAGTATCCCTTCAACAAACTGTAATAGCCTTTGGCGGCGCGAGGGCGTACGTTCCCTTTGCGCCGCCTTTTTCTGAATGATCCCGAAAGCGAGCGATCCCATGCCACTTCATCTTCCTGAGCTTCTGAGCCCTGCAGGCGACGAAAGTGCCCTGCACGCCGCTATCGACAGCGGAGCAAACGCCGTTTATCTCGGCTATAAGGCATTTGGCGCACGTGCCAGCGCCGTCAATTTTGATGACGAGGCGCTCAGGCGCGCGGTTGAGTATGCCCATCTGTATCATGCGCGCGTGCATGTAACGGTCAACACGCTGGTCAAGCCCCACGAGCTGGACGGCGTGTATCAGGCGCTTGAGGCCATTGATCAGGCCAGAGCGGATGCGGTGATCGTGCAGGATCTTGGCGTTGCGCGGATCGTGCGCGACGAATTCCCACGTCTTCAGCTGCATGCCAGCACCCAGATGGCGCTTTGCAATGCCGATGGCGCATTGGCTGCCAAAAAGCTTGGTTTTGACCGTGTGGTTCTGGCCCGCGAATGTTCGCTGGAGGATATCCAACGCGCCGTGGAAACCGGCGTGGAAATCGAGGTTTTCGCCCATGGAGCGCTTTGTACCGCCGTCAGCGGACGCTGTCTGATGTCCAGCATGTCCGGCGGACGAAGCGGCAACCGCGGACGCTGCGCCCAGCCATGCCGCCAGTGCTTCCGTATGGATGGCGAAGAAGCGCCGATCATCTCTCTGCGCGACCTTTGTACGCTGGACAACCTGCCCGGGCTGTGCAGTGCAGGCGTTTCCTCGCTCAAGATTGAGGGGCGCCTCAAGAGCGCAGAATATGTTGCAGTTGTCACAAGCGTGTATCGTCGTGCACTGGATCTGATTGCACGCGGTGAGTTTTCCGCAAGCGAACGCGAAAAAGAAAAGCTGCTGCAGATCTTCAACCGCGGCGGCTTTACGCGCGGACATGCTTTTGGCGCGGAGGACGCTGAGATCATCACGCCGGACCGTGTCAGTCACGATGGACTGCCCATTGGCGAAATTGTCAGTGTCCGCCGTGATCTGGCAACCATGCGGGTCACGCGCGATCTCAACGACGGCGACAGCCTGCAGTTGCGCGGTCAGAAGGATGAAGACATGCGCTATTCCGGGCATGACGTTCCTGCAGGCGGCATGGCAACGATCAGGCTTCGTCCCGGTCTTCATGTAGAAGCCGGTATGCAGGTCGGCCGTCTGAGTGACGCAAAGCAATTGGAAGAAGCCCGTGCTCATCAGCCCAGTCCGATCGAAGCTAGTCTCTTCGGATGTTTCCAACTGGGGCAGCCTATGATGCTTTCCATGACAGACGGTGAAACCAGCGTAACCGTGACCGGACCTGTGGTAGAAGCTGCGCAGAAGCGCGCCTCCACTGCCGACGATGCCCGAAAACAGTTGGAAAAGCTGGGCGGTACGCCATTTACTCCGGTAAATGTACAGGCAATCGTTGATGACAGCGTTTTTCTGCCTGTCAGCGCCCTGAATGCACTCCGGCGTGATGCTGTTGAAAAGCTTACGCAAGCCAGAATCAACGCATTTGCCCGCACAGAATTGCGTGCAGCCGTTCAAAAAAACTCTGCATCCGCTGTGCAGTCCCCCATCACGCCTGACACGCTTGCAGTGGTATTCAGCGATGTGTCTGTGGCACACTCACTCCGCGAAGCCGGAGCCGATCTGCTGATCTGGGAACCCCGCAGCTTTACGCCCGCATCGCTGAAATCGGCATTATCCGCATTGCCAGATGGCACATGGCTCCGTCTGCCGCCGCAGCTCAGTCAGGAAATGCTTGATGAAGCCGCAAAGTTCATCCGTGAACATGCTTCTCGTCTGGGCGGTGTTGTCTGCGAGAGCGTCGGACAGCTCTTTCTCGACCTGCCTCTTCCCAAGCTCTGCGGTGAAGGCGTGCCGGTCTGCAATCCTGAGGCACTTTCTCAGCTCGAAGGCGTTTGCGGTTTCACACGCTGGCCCGAATGGACATATCAGGAGCAGAAGAACATTGGTATCTGCATGCTGCCCTCGCTGTTGAAGGTTTACGGACGCGAACGTCTGATGCTGCTTAATCACTGTCCGCATCGCGTAAAGCTTGGCCTGTCCGCCAGGCGCGCCTCCTGCACCCTCTGCAAAACGGAAACCATGACCTGCGGCAGGGAAAACGCCGTGATGACCGACCGCAAGGGCTATCGCTTCCCGCTGATGCGAACTCATTTCCCGGAAGGCTGTGAAATCACCGTGCTTGGCGCGCTGCCGACTGATCTTTCCGCCTATGACAGCGACCGTGTGGCGCTCAAGGCTGGAAAATTGCTGGTATTCACCGTCGAAACGCCTGAGGAACAGCTTGCTATCGTCCGCCGTTTCAAGAACAATCCCGTACTTTCCACAAGCAGCCAGACCACTTCCGGTCACTGGCTGCGCGGCGTGGAATAAATCCATCATTCCCGAAAGGAAGGGACTTTTATGGAACAGGAACGTGCACTGCGCGTACTTGAATTCACCAAAATCCGCGAGCGTCTTGCGACGTATGCGTTGACTGATATGGGCAAGGAAAAATGTCTTGCTCTTACTCCCTGCATCGATTTTTCCGAGGTTTGCCACGCACTCGACGAGACCGAGGAGTCCGTGGTGCTGCTCAGCTATCTGGGCGGACACCCGCTGATGAGCTTCCCCGACGTTCGCGAGCACGTGGAACTGGCCGGAAAAGGCGCGTGTCTGAGCCCGCGCGCGCTTCTGGACATCGCCTCCTGCCTGCGTGCCAGCAAGGCTGCGCGTCAGTCTCTTGTGCGCGAACGCGAGGATACGCCGATTCTGACCGGCGTTGCCAGCCGCATCACGACGCTGGATGGCGTAGAACAGGACATCACTGATGCCATCATCAGCGATGAGGAGATTGCCGACCGCGCCTCCGCCGAGCTTTTCCAGATCCGCCGTCAGATCCGTTCCGCCAACGAACGCATGCGTGAAAAGCTCAACCAGATGATCCGTTCAAGCTCCTTTGCCAAGAATCTGCAGGATTCCATCATCACCATGCGCGGTGACCGCTACTGCATCCCGGTCAAGGCCGAATGCCGCGCCAATGTGCCGGGCCTTGTGCATGACCAGAGTGCAACAGGCGCGACGCTGTTCATTGAGCCGATGTTCGTGGTGGAGCTTGGCAACGACCTCAAAACCCTGCGTGCCAAGGAACAGCTCGAAATTGCACGGATTCTGCAGGCACTTTCCGATCGCATCAGCCCTCATGCGGAGGGGATTCTTCTCAACATAAGCCTGCTTACGCATCTGGACTTCGCCTTTGCCAAGGGCATGCTTGCCCGTTCCATGCGCGCCAGCCTGCCCAAGATGAACACGCGCGGCTTCATCAAGATCGTGCGCGGCCGTCATCCGCTCATCGATCCCGAAAAGGTTGTTCCGTCCAATTTGTGGCTGGGCGATCAGTTTACTACGCTCATCATCACCGGCCCCAATACCGGCGGCAAAACCGTTACCCTTAAAACCGTCGGTCTCTTTACGCTCATGGCCAAGAGCGGCCTGCACGTGCCCGCGGATCTCGGCACGGAGCTGAGCTATTTTGAAAACGTCTATGCCGACATCGGTGACGAACAGTCCATCGAGCAGAGTCTTTCGACCTTCTCCTCGCACATGACCAACATTGTTGACATCGTGCGCAATGTGGAGAACAACGATCTGGTGCTGTTTGACGAACTGGGCGCCGGCACCGATCCCACTGAGGGTGCCGCGCTGGCTCAGAGTATCTTAAGCAGCCTGCTTAAGCGCAAAATCCGCACCATGGCTACCACGCACTACAGCGAGCTCAAGGCCTTTGCGCTCTCTACGCCGGGCGTTGAAAATGCCAGCGTTGAGTTTGACGTGGAGTCTCTGCGTCCTACCTATCGTCTTTCCATCGGCATTCCCGGCAAGAGCAACGCCTTCGAAATTTCCCGCAAGCTCGGCCTGCCCGAATGGCTGATCGACGCCTCCAAGGAGCTTCTTTCCAAGGAGGACATCCGCTTTGAGGACGTCATTGCCAACGCGGAATATCATCGTCAGATTGCCGAGCGTGAGCGAGAGATTGCCGAAGAAACCCGCAGGGAAACCGTAAAGCTGCGCAACGAGGCCGAAAAGCTGCGTCAGGAAATCGAGCAGAGCAAGGACAAGAGCCTCAAGAAGGCCAAGGACGAAGCTCGCCGCATCATGGAAAACGCCAAGCGCGAATCCGAAAGCATTCTGCGCGAACTCAAGGCCATGAAGAAGCAGGCCGCAACGCCCGAGCATGAAATCCAGAAGCTCAAAAAGCGCATGGAAGACGGCATCGATTCGCTCAGCGAAGGTCTGCAGCAGAAGAGCGCCTCCAACTTCACTCCGCCCAAGACCGTCCGTCCCGGCGACAGCGTCGAGATCGTTCATCTTGGCACCAAAGGCACGGTTCTTTCCGCACCTGACCGCAACGGCGAAGTGCAGATTCAGGCCGGTATCATCAAGATGAAGGCGCATCTGAGCCAGCTCAAGCTCGCCGAACCCGAAAAACCTCAGAAGAGCCGTGTACTGAACAAGGTTTCTGCCGCGCGTCCGTCTGTTCCTCTGGATGTGGATGTTCGCGGCATGACGCTGGAGGAAGCCATTGCACAGGTGGATATCTACCTTGCAGACGCAACGCTGGCAGGCCTTAATGAAGTAAGCATCATCCACGGCAAAGGCACGGGCGTTCTGCGCACCGGCATCCAGCGCCACCTCAAGAGCCATATGAACGTCAAAAAGTACCGCGACGGCATGTACGGCGAAGGCGAGCAGGGCGTGACTGTAGTTACACTTAAGTAATGATTCTGCATTCAAGAGAAGGAAGGGACAACAATGTCTGAAAAACAGCGAATCCTGCTAGTGGATGACGACCCCAACATCAGCCATCTGGTGCGGCTTTATCTGGAAAAGGAAGGCTATGCCGTTACCGAGGCCGCCCGCGGCGACGAGGCGCTTGAGCTTTTCCGTCAGACTCCACCGGATCTGGTGCTTCTGGACGTGATGCTGCCCGGCATGGACGGTTTGAGCGTGCTCAAGGAAATCCGCAAAACCAGCAAAGCGCCCGTGGTGATGCTTACCGCACGCGACGAAACCTTCGATAAGGTGCTCGGACTGGAGCTTGGCGCGGATGATTATGTAACCAAGCCTTTTGAAACCAAGGAGCTTGTTGCTCGCGTGAAGGCGGTTCTGCGCCGCGCGCCTGCAGCCGAACCCGTGCAGCCTGCCGATAAGGACGATACCCTCCGCTTCCCGCAGCTCACCATCAGCCTTGCACGCTATGAGGTAACCTACGAAGGACGCGAGCTCGAGATGCCTCCCAAGGAGCTGGAAGTGCTGTACTATCTGGCCAGTCACCCCAACATGGTCTTTACTCGCGAACAGCTTCTGGAGCGCGTATGGGGCTTTGACTTTTTCGGCGACAGCCGCACGGTGGATGTACATATCAAGCGTTTGCGTGAAAAGCTTCCCGAATGCGACAAGTATGGTTGGGAAATTCATACCGTATGGCGCGTAGGCTACAAGTTCGAGTACAAGGCAAACTGAGGAAGGCGCAATGTTTCAAAACCTGTTTGACCGGCTTCTGGCGCTGTTTATGGTCGTCATTCTGCTGGTCGCTCTGATCGGCGGCGCATTTTCGATGGTGTCTGTCCGTTCCTCCATGGTGGACAGCCGTATGGAGAGCCTGATGGGACAGGCGCGCGAAATCGCTTTTCTTGCCAGCCGCATGGACAATGAAAATTCGCTGACGGATTTTCTGGACATCGAAACCTCCACCATGAGCTACCTGCAGTGGAAGGCACAGACTGTATATGAGGACTATAATGCGTACATCCTGATTCTGGACCGCAATGGCCGCGTCATGGACAACATGCAGTCGGTCATGTCCAGCGGCGCTGGCGCGCTGGAAACGCTGGAGGCAGACGCCGTATCTCAGGCGCTGATTCAGGTTCTCAGCGGAAATGAAGTACAGCTTACACTGCGTGGTACGCAGGGACCGGTGTTTTCTGTGGCGGTCCCCTGGGTACAGGACGATCAGGTGCTGGGTGCGGTGTTTATTCACACCAGTTCCCAGATCATCGAAGCGGAATATCATGGCCTGATTCTGCAAATCGCCGTAGGTTTCGCACTGGCCTCGCTGGTGGCCATTGCAGGCACTGCCTTCTATGCAAGAGGCATTGTGCGTCCGCTTACGGTGATCACCAATGCCGCTGAAGACATGAGCAAAGGCAAGCTCTCCACGCGCGCAGAAGTCACCGGCGTGAGTGAAGTGCGTCAGCTGGCCGGCGCTTTCAACGTAATGGCCGAAAAGCTGGAGGAAGTCGAGGAAAGCCGCAGAGAATTCGTAGCCAACGTCAGCCACGAACTGCGCTCCCCCGTTACCAGTATTCATGGCTTTGTGGAAGGCATGCTGGATGGATTGATTCCCGAGGAGGATTATCCGCGCTATCTTGGTATCGTCTATGACGAAACCAACCGCATGAAGCGCCTGATTGCGGATCTTCTGCAATTAAGCCGCATGGACAAGGGCGTGGAACAGCTGGTATACAGCGATTTCGATATCAACGAGCTGATCCGCCGCGTGATTATCGGACGTATGAGCGACATCGAAGAAAAACGTCTGCATATGCAGGTAGATTTCTTTCAGGATCCCTGCCTTGTTCATGCCGACAGCGACCGCATCTCTCAGGTGGTTCACAACATTTTTGATAACGCTCTTAAATATGTTCCTGATGAAGGACGCTTGACAATCCGCACCACTCTGTTGCATGATAATATAGCAGCGGTGATTGTCGAAAACGACGGCGTTCCGATTTCGGCGCAGGATCGCGCGCATGTGTTTGAGCGCTTCTACAAGGTGGAAAAGGCGCACACCTCCGGCGGCGGCACCGGACTGGGACTGAGCATCTGTAAGCAGATCATGCAGATGCACGGTCAAAGCATCGACGTATTGCCGCTGGACGAGGGCGCAGGCTTCCAGTTCACGCTGGAATTGACGCAAAAGTCTGAACCAGCCAGGCTGGAAACGCATTAACCGCAGGTACGAAGGAGGATCAGGGGATGGATCGTCATATTTTTCTGGTTGGCATGCCCGGCAGCGGCAAAAGTGCTCTGGGACGCCGTGTAGCGCAGAAGCTGCAGATCCCCTATCTGGATACGGACGTCTATCTCACGGAAGCAACCGGAATGAACACTGCGCAACTCTACGCCACCTATGGCGAACAGGCTTTCCGTGATGCAGAAACCCGACTTTTGCAGAAGCTCATCAATGCTACCCCCGGCATCATTTCCACCGGCGGCGGCTTGTGCCTGCGTGAGGAAAACCGCCGGCTGATGCGCAACCACGGCCTGATTGTGCTGATCGACCGTCCCATCGACGACATCATGCTCGATATCCGCGCAGAAAAGCGCCCCTTCCTTGCTCAGAAGGGACGCGAGGAAATCGAGCGGATTTACAACGAGCGCATGCCCATCTACCGCAGCGCCGCAGACGTTGTGATGGATAACGGCAACGGCTTCCACAACGGACTTGCCGCACTGGAAAACGTTGTTCTTCGTTTCTGCTGAAATGCATATCAAAAAAAGCGCCGGATGGCGCTTTTTTTATTCTTCCAGTCCAAGTGCAATTTTGCGAATTGCCCACGCAACGCCATCCTCGGCATTGGTTCGGGTCACAAAATCAGCGACATTTTTGACTTTTTCGCAGGCATTGCCCATAGCGACGCCCATTCCTGCCCATTCGATCATGGGCAGATCGTTGTCGTAATCGCCGAAGGTCATCACCTGCTCGCGTTTCAGTCCGAGTTGAGCAGCCAGTTCGGAGACAGCCGTTCCCTTGTCGTATCCCGCAGGCATAATTTCCAGATTATTGATCCAAGAAGAGGTTATTTCCAATCCCTCTACCATTTCAAGGCGCTTGCGCGCACGCGCAAGCTTTTCCGCATCTTCAGTAGTCGCCACCAGCTTGTTCACGCCGCCGACGCTGATTTCAGGTACCGATTCCATGCCGTAGAGCACCTTCAGCGCATAGGGACCCGTGCGGTGCGACGTCCACCATGTATCCGAAACATTGTGAGGATCGTTGAGAACCAATACTTTGTTCTGCGCAAAGTATGCGGTGAGAATCTCCTCTTCATTAAGAATCCGGATCATCTCGTCCAGCGCCTTCTGCGAAAAGACATGATCGGCAAAAACCTCACGTTTCGGACTAAACCAGCAGTATGTGCCATTGGTACCCAGCAGGGCGCAGTCATTCAGATTATTCTCCAGTGCAAACATGGCGATGTCCGACGCGGCGCGTCCGCTGCAGATGGCCAGTTTGATTCCCGCCTGACTTGCCAGGCGCAAGGCTTCAGCATTTCCCGGGCTGATCACCTGTTTGGGATTAAGCAGCGTTCCATCCATGTCCATGGCGATCAAACGAATATCAGTCATTGTTTTCTCCTGTCAGAAAGTCGGTTTGCAGGAAAAGTGCTTCTGATTCAGATAGCTCAGTTTTCCTTCCAGCGAGAAGGACAGCTCGCTGGAGCAAAGCATAAGCTTGCGGCACTTGTATTCCCGGTTGAACATACGATCACCGTAGAGATCGTCTCCCAGCAGCGGATGGCCGATAAACGCCATATGCGCGCGGATCTGATGTGTTCTGCCGGTATGCAGTTCAATTCTGCACCGGGCGCACTCTCCCGCTTTCAGCACAGTATACTCCGTTGCAATCACCTTGGCGCCAGGGCGCGGCTGGCTGACAACACGCACTTGCGCATGTCTGGCGTCCTTGAGCAGATAATCCTCCATCAGCCTGTGCGCAGGCTTCGGCGTGCCTTTGACAAGACAAGTATAGGTTTTGTGCACCTGACGGGCGCGGAAAGCGTCCTGCATCAGCTGCTGAACCTCTTCACTCTTCGCCAGGATCACAAGCCCCTCGGTCGGATTGTCCAGCCGGTGACACAAAAGCGGCAGTCCGCGCTCCGCTGTTTCCAAAAGCTGCGGAAGCGTTTTTCCGCCCTTGGAATCCTCATCGCAGCTCACACCCGCAGGTTTCACAGCCACAAGCACATTTTCATCCTCGTAAATCACAGGAATGTCGATGGCTTTGGTTTCTGTTTCTCTGGCATAAATCTGAATCGCCGCACCCGGTACAACGGATGCATCCATTCCGGCACGCTGACCGTTGATCTTCACATCGCGTTTGCGGAAAGCTTCGCGCAGGATGTATTCGGGAACCTCGGGCAGCATACGCCCGGCCAGAGGCAGCAGGCGGCCAGGCCGGGCGTCAGAAGGTATGGTAAAAGTATATCGTTTCATATTCACTGCATCACCGTGGTCTTCAACCCCATCCAGTGCGGGGTATAGCGGTACAGATTGAGGAGCGCATCCTTCATGCGCTGCGTGGGCAGCACAGAAAGCATAGAGCTCATTACATATTCCATTTCCTGAAGGCTCACGCCTTGCTTGGCGAGCATGCGCAGATCCTGCGCCGCCTCCGCCATATCGTATTCCGGCCTGAGCGCGCCGTTGAGAGCGCCGCAGAGCATGTCGTGCAGCGGAATCTCCTCGGGCAGGATGCCATTCATCGCTCCTGCAATCAGCTCCTGCGAGAGTTCCAACGTGAACACGCCCTCCACCGGCTGGGAACCAACCATGCGGTAGGGGTCCGCCAGACCGGGATGCAGCAGAATCAGATCGCCGTTGGCGTCGGCAATGTATTCAAATGAAGCCTGCAGATAGCGACGCGCCACCTGCAGCGCCAGCGGATCGCTGCGATGCATCACCTCAGAAAGCATAACGCTCATCGGCTGACCGGCATGCAGGAATCCTGCAATATACAAAAGGCCGTGAATGGTTGCATCAAAACGGAAAAGACGCTCACGCACAGCCAGCGTTTCCGGATCGCTGATGGCTTTCAGAATGGGATCATGCAGTGCTTTGGGCAGAATCAGCCGCCAGTTGTCGCCTTCTGCGCGGAAGCTGCACCACAGACGCTTCACCAGCGCTTCAGCCGCGCCGATGTCATCCCATTCGCCAAGGATCAGTTCTCCGTCTCCCGTCAGCAGGCGTTCCAGAAGCTGCATTTCCGCCACGCTTACATAAATGGCTTCCAGCGGCAGCCTTGCCGCTACCAGCGTTCGCAGCTGATCCAGCGTCATCAGCATCTGATGACTCAGACCGCGAACGTCCTCATAGGAATCCGTAAGCAGAATCTGCGCGTCGGCCTCCGTGGCTTCCTCGCTGAACAAGCTCACGCCGGGATGGGCAAAAAGCCTCCGCTCGCATGCCTCAAATTGTTTTTCGCGCATCATGCTCATGGTCAGTTCAGACCAGTCATCATGAAGAATTCCTTCTCTGAGCACGCGGCAGCCTCCCTTCCACAAAGCCATTCTGCTTGGCGCACCTTTGTGCGCTATCTTTTATTATACCGCAGCTTAAGATGGTGTCAAGGCTTAGGAGGATGCAATTCATGCCATGCAAAACTGGGCGGAACCGCTTTGGCTCCGCCCGGATCGCTTATTTGATTTCAATCAGGAGGCCATGCGCATATCGACCGCACTCGCGGCCGTACAGCGCCAGTCCGCCGTCTTTTACACGGAAGCTGATCTTCATCCTGCCATCACGCAGAATGCCGGGAATCAGACGGCTGGGAATGCTGACGCGCTTCTGTTCGCCGTAGGAACCAGCCTCATCCAGCTTGCGGTGATTGGGCTGACGGTGCCAGCTCAGCACGCCGCGTGCGTCTGCCCAGTCGTTGGCAAGCGTCAGGGTTTCCACGCTCACGCCGTTGATGAGCACCTCAACCTCGGAGGGATATCGGCTGTCGTCAGTCATCCAGTAGGAGTTGGCAAACGATCCGCGGTCCACCAGATAGCCGCGCATGAAGCTGCCGTCCACCTCAGGATCGCCGATCACCTTGCGGTCCTTGTTGAGAATGCGCTTGGAACCAGCCTCGAAATACAGTGTCATATCGCTGGCGTTCTTGATGTCTGCAGGCAGCGCAACCTCATATTCAGCCATTCCGCTGCCGCCAAGGCAGAGCTTGTCATCCATAAGCGCCGTCCAGGTCAGATCAAATCCTTCGGTTTGGGCGGAACATACCGGAATCTCAACGATATTCTGCGCAAGTTCAGCCCGCACATCGAAGGTGGTGAAGTTGCGGGAAATCACATTGCCTTCGTCGCCCATCAGATACAGCGACAAAACTGCCACAGCATTCTCATCAGGCATGCGCACAGTCAGATTACCCAGCGAAGTCGCGCCGTAACCAAAGGCAGGAATTTCCAGCGTTCCGCTCTGATCCATCACGCGTCCTTTCAAACCGTCGTGCCACAGTTCCCAGTACAGTTTGCACGATTTACCGTGATGCGTATCCGAGAAGCAGGACAGCACCAATGGCGTGGATATCTCTTCGCCTGCTTTGGCCGTGCGTGTGGGAGCGCAGTCCGTAGCTACAAAATCAGCAGCGTGCAGGTCACGCAGGCTCATGCCGCGACAGAAATCCTGATAACCGAAATCCTTGTCGGTATCGTCGATGCGGTAATAACCATTGAACTCATTGACCACGTCGTGGAACTCAGTGAAAATAAATCCACAGATTTTTTCATGCAAACGGTATTCGTTAAGCATGTAGTGGTACTGCCACGCCAGATCACTGTCGCCTGCGGAATCATCCACGCCCCAGACCATGCCGCATTCGCTGTTCATCAGCGGCGCGTCGGTCTGACGGTTATCGCCGATAAAGTTGAAATCAGAACCCGGGAAGGTCTTTTCCACGACTTGGCGGATATGGTCGCGCACAACCTCATAGCTGTTGAGGTAGAAATGCCATGTGTTGATATCCGTTTCCACATGATCATAGCGGCATACAGAGTTATCTTCAATCAGGCGTTCCGGATCAATCGCTTTGGCGGTATGATAGATCTTTCTGACCCATTCCTGCGTCTGAGGCAGATAAATCTTTTCCCCGTTTTCTGTCTTGTCCAGCAGTCCCCAGCTTTCGTTGAATACAACCCACGAGAACACCGAGGGATGATTCAGATCGCGCGTCATGATCTCCGGAAGCTCCTGCTCATAGGCAGTTTTTGCTTCTTCAATAGGCGGACCCCAGAAGCAGGGAATATCAGCCATGACCAGAATGCCGAGCTTATCCATCCAATACAGCTTGCGCGGCTCTTCGGGCTTGATGTGGATACGTACCATGTTAAGCCCAAGACGTTTGAGCCTCCATGCCTCCAGATACATGTCTTCATCGCTGGGATAGGTAAAATGACCCTTGGGATTGAAGGCCTGATCCAGCGTGCCATTGAGATAAACCGGCTTGCCATTGAGCGTGATCCACCGATAGCCGCGGCCATCCACCTTTGCTGTGCCGATCTCTCGCACGCCAAAATAGGTGAACACTTCATCCTCGCCCATCTTCAGACTGCCCTCGTACAGATAGGGATCATCCGGAGACCAGAGACGCGGATTGTTCAGCTGAATACAGATTTCCGCCCTGCCGTCTTTGACCTCAGCCTTCCAGCAGGAATCGTCGAAGCAGGCCGAAACCACCATGCCATCAGGCGCATTGGCCTGCACATGCATTTCCACCATGCCGTCCATATGCGTTACAGTGCGCCAGTCCCTGATATAGGCCTGAGGACGTTCCTCCAGCCAGACCGTCTGCCAGATGCCCTGTATTTCGCCATACCCCTGCTTGCCGTAGAGCTGAGTTTCACAGCGGTAGTCCTCTGCTCGAACCTCAATGACGTTTACGCCCGGCTTCCACAGCGCTGTAACCTCCATTTCAAAGTAGGAGTAGCCGCCCTGATGAAAACCGGCATGCGTTCCGTTGACGTACACATCGGCTTTGTAATCGACCGCGCCGAAGCACAAAAACACGCGGCCGCATGCTTCAAAGGAAACCTCACGCCTGTACCAGCCGGTTCCAGCCACGTTTTCATGAACCTCAGAAAGCGGACACACCCATGAAAATGGCACCTGAATCGTGCGCTCATACTGTAGGCGTTCTTGCGCAAAAGCCTTTTCCGTCGCTTCGCTGTCCTTGGAAAAAAGCTGGAAGTCCCATACTCCGTTCAGATTCAGCCATTTTTCACGCTGGCGTTCCGGTCTGGGAAACTCCGGCTTCGGAATGATATTCATATGTATGTCCTCCTTTGCGAAATGGAGATGTTACCGATAGCATAACGAAACGGGCGCGAAAAAGCAATGGTTTTTGTGCAGAATCTTTATTCTTTGCGGAACACATCCAGCATGTGATGCGTCGCACCCGTCATGTCCGTGCGCTCGCAGATGGTGAAATGATATTTCAGATACAGCTCAAACAGCTCGTCATCCATGGCATCCACTGTATCCCGCATAAAATTGGTAGCCATGTCCGTACCGACGTAGTGAAGCCGCGTCACATCAAAGTTTTCCATCAGACGGTCAATATCCTCCCGCCGGTACAGCTGAAACAACTCATCCGGCGACGAAGAGGCCTTGAAGGTTTCAAAATCAATCAGCCTCTGATAACGCGGCACACGAATCATATCCTGGCCAAAACAGTACTGAAGCATCGTTGCATCGTTGTTGCAGTATGCAGCAAAAACAACGCCGCCTTTTTTGGTAATGCGGATTGCTTCAGTCAGCGCTCTGAGCTGATCTTCTTCAGTATACAGATGATACATGGGGCCAAGCAGCAAAGTGATGTCGTAGGTTTCATCCGCAAAGAAGGACAGATCCATCGCATTGCCCTGACGAATGGTAACAGGTTCATTTTCCATCGTGTTTTCACGGAATAGACGGATGTTATGCTCCACCAGTTCAACCGCATCCACCTGATATCCATCCTGCGCAAGCGAATGACTGTAGCGTCCGGTGCCTGCTCCGATTTCCGCAATGCGCATACCGGGTTTGAGATATTTCCCGATGTAGCGCATCGTGGTCAGGAATTCCACCAGACCATGTTTCGAACGGAGTCTGCCGTCCTCGTCGTAGTTGGAATAAAAGTTGGTGAGAATCTGCAATGTTTCCATGTAATGTCCCTCCTTTTTAATATAAAAAAGCAGCGCAGTCGAAACAGTGTGTTCCGGCCTGCACTGCCTGTTTTGATCCACTGATCAGCCTTGGCTGATCCTGTGGAGGTACGGCAAAGCAAGCCTACTGGCAGGCCAGTAAGCCTCAGGCAGATAGCCAAACGCATGCTTAAACATCAGCCGCGCCTCCTTTCAGGAATTTAGGTCATGATACTACGGTTTTCATCACATGTCAATCACTTGCATTGGTAAAAAAACGGGTTTATACTGTTTTTATCAAGGTGAAAGGAGCTCTTTCCCATGCTGCCAAAACCGCAGAATTATGCCATCTGGCCCTCGGTTCTTCCGGCGGACAAAGCCGTGGAACTCACAATCGCGCCCACTGAAAAGGCCTTCCTTTTTGCAGAGGGTGCTGAAATCCGGCTGACCATTATCTCCGTCAATGATGATGAGCCCAACTACTACAAGCCTTCCACACGCAAGTATGCCACCGCAGTCGCGCACGGCGGCATTGTACGGTTCACATATACATTCCCCGGTGAACAGGAGCATCTCATTCTGATGGAATCAGGTGAGAAAAAGCTGCAGGAGTTTGTTGTTTTCTCTCTTTATGAGGATCTGTATCAGCTTACGCCGCTCAAGGGCGACCTGCACGGACACAGCTTCCGTTCTGACGGCAAGCGTGATCCAGCCGCTCTGGCTGGTCATTACCGCGAGCAGGGCTATGACTACTTTGCTTTAACCGATCACAACCGCTTCTATCCTGGCGGCGAGATCGACGAAACCTACGAAGGCGTGCATTTAGGAATCACCCGTGTACGCGGCGAAGAGGTTCACGCACCTGGCACTGTGGTGCATATTGTCCATGTGGGCGGAAACAGCAGCGTGACGGAAAAGTATGTCCATCATCGCGAGGAGTACGAGCGCGAGGTGGAGGAATACGAATCCCGCGTGCCGGAGACTGTGCCAGAAAAGTACCGTACCCGCTATGCACGCATTATGTGGGCGACGGATCACATTCATCAGGCAGGCGGACTGGCCATCTTCCCCCATCCCTTCTGGCGGCCCGGCGCTTCGCGCATGTATAACGTATGCGACGAGTTTGCGCGTCTGCTGCTCACCAGCGGCATGTTTGATGCCTACGAGCTGGTTGGCGGCATGAAGCAGCCCGGTATCAACCGTTCGGTTTCTTTCTGGGGCGAGCTTTTGAAAGAAGGCCATTCGTTCCCGGTTGTTGGTTCGAGCGACGTGCACGGACTTGATAACAGCATTGAGTTCCCCCATCTGTTCAACATCTGCTTTGCCCGCGAGAATACAAACGACGCTATCATGGAGGCAGTGAAAACCGGGCAGATCGTAGCGGTTGAAGCCAGCGGAAGCGAAGAAAACCGTCAGTACCGCTGCTACGGCAGCCTGCGTCTTGTAACCTATGCGCAGTACCTGCTTGATCACTATTTTCCGCGCTATCAGCGCATCTGTCAGGGAGAAGGCGTTGCCATGCGCGCCTATGCCATGGAAGACGCCGATGCGTCGCTCATCGAGCTTCAGGTTAAGCAGAGCGAAAAATTCTCTGCACGCTTCTTCGGCCGTCTGCCTGCTCCCGTTCCTTCTTCTGCCATGCTTGACTTTGAAGACAGGTGGCGTGAAAAGCAGCTTAACGGCCCGCTCACCAAGGGAGGAACTGTCGAGGCGCCTCCCATCACCCGACAAATCTGATCCACACAAAAACCCCGACGGATTTCTCCGTCGGGGTTGGTTTTTATGCCTTGTTCAGCCAATTACAGCTGGGGGCCAGCGGCGACCAGAGCCTTGCCCTCGTCATTGCCGGTGTACTTGGCAAAGTTCTTGATGAAGCGGGCGGACAGATCCTTGGCCTTGGTCTCCCACTCAGCAGCGTCGGCGTAGGTGTCGCGAGGATCGAGGATCTTGCTGTCGACGCCGGGCAGAGCGGTGGGCACTTCGAAATCGAAGTAGGGGATCTTCTTGGTCTCAGCCTTCAGGATGGAGCCGTCGAGGATCGCATCGATGATGCCGCGGGTATCCTTGATGGAGATACGCTTGCCGG